>JAHBWR010000129.1 GCA_019636875.1 Nitrospira sp. | reverse complement strand
CCGCTCGGTGACGATGGCAAGGTGATCGGCGTCATCTTCATCGCCGTGGCGTTCGGCATGGCGCTCCGCAAGGAACGGGAACGACCTTTGGGAACAGTTGGCCATCTCGTCGAGCTGTTTCTGGAATCGTTGATCAAGATCTTGCACTGGATTATTGCGCTCGTACCATTTGCTGTATTCGGAATCGTCGCGAACATTGTGGGCACGGAAGGGTTTGCACAGTTCAAGGCTCTTGGGATCTTCGTCCTCTGTGTGCTGCTCGCGCTTACGGTCCAGGCGAGCTATTACCTGGTGCGTATCCATTTATGGTCGTGGGTGCGGCCGATTGATCTGCTCCGTGGTGGACGCGATGCGCTGGTCATGGCCTTTTCCACGGCCAGCTCGACGGCGACCATGCCGGTGACCTATGCCGCACTCAAAGATCGGGTGGGCCTGCGCGAGCAGTCGGCGAGCATGGGGGCACTAGTCGGGGCAAACTTCAACAACGACGGGACCGCCCTCTACGAAGCGATGGCGGCGCTCTTCATCGCGCAGATGATCGGGATGGATCTCACTGTTCAGCAGCAGCTCATGGTTGTGGTCACGAGCATTGTGGCCTCGGTCGGGGCCGCCGGGATTCCCGAAGCGGGGCTCGTCACCATGACCATGGTCTTCACTGCCGTTGGGCTTCCGGTGGAGTACATCCCTGTCCTTCTCACCGTGGATTGGTTTCTCGACCGCTGTCGTACGGCAATCAATGTGATGGGGGACATGAATGTGAGTTGTCTGTTGGATGGCAAACAGAAGGGTAGTGCATAGTTCTAGAATTGCCTGGTTCAGGAGGATCGGTCTGGGTCACGCTGCCTTGGCAGGACGCCAGCGGAGGCCGACGTTCAGGAGTTCTTGTAGCAGATCCTTGTACTGGTAGCCCACCTTCTTGGCCGAGTCGGCGAAATCTTCATCTTCTGCGATCTGCGGATTGGGGTTGGCTTCCAGGACGTAGAGCCGCCCTTCGGCATCCATGCGCATGTCGATCCGGGCATACCCGCTCAAGCCGAGCGCTCGATAGACGCGCTTTGCCAGGCCCTGGATTTCCTGCGTTTTGTGGTCCGCTAAATCGTCAGCCTCTTTTGAGATGATCCCATATTTGATCTGATACTTCCGGCTCCATTTCACGCGCTCGGTCGCGATGCGCTTGGCGTCTTCCGGCAGCTTGTCCATGATGAGTTCCCAGACCGGCAGCACTTGCAGTTGACCGTTTCCGATGATGCCCACGTAAAGTTCGCGCCCCTCGATGTATTGTTCGATCAGCGCCCCGCTCCCCACGCTGTTGTGGACGAAAGCGACTCGTTCGGCGAGCTTCTCGTTGTCTGTGACGATCGAGGCTTGGGAGATACCCAGTGAGGCTTCTTCGGTGACTGATTTCACGATCAAGGGGAACATCAGCGATTTCGGACGCTTTACCATACGGCCTTGCGGTACTTCGATAAATTCCGGGTAGGGAATCTTGTGAAAGGCCAGCACCTTCTTGGTCAGAACCTTGTCTCGAGCCAGCATGAGGCCGCGTGGATTGGATCCGGTGTAAGGCAGATGCAGCAGTTCAAGATACGACACGACATGCTGATCATAGACGGCCACACCGTCGAATTCCTCCAGAAGGTTAAATGCGATATCAGGTTTCCACTGCTCAATCGCCGATTGGATGACCCCAAGGTCGCTCTTGACCCCGAGCGGGTAGACCTCATGCCCCAGCTTCTTGAGAGTCGAGACTACATCGTATTCCGTTCGCCATGCGACCGTTTGTACGTCATGCCCGGTCACGTCCTCTGGCGGCACCAGGTCCTTATGCATGAGGACTAGCACGCGCAGTCGCTTCATAAGGCCACCCGATGTCGCCCGCTCCGTAAGAAGTTCATTGTGTGAACAGTCAAGAGGATAGTGAAGTCCAGCTTGGCCTGTTCTTCGGTGACGGGTATCTTGAGATCCAGCTCCCGGCATCGTCGGATCATATCTTCCAACACCTGGTCGATGGTGTATTGGTACTCGCCCGTCCAACTCGCGACCTTCCGGCGCACTTCCCTGCGAAAGCGATTGAGAAAACTGGCCGCGCTCGGTTTGCCCGCATGGTTCGGTAGGGCGGAAAACAGTCGTTTGAGATCCGGGTCATACTGTAATTGCCGGTCGATGCCGTAATGCCGGCGCTTACGTTCATAATGTTCGCGTAGCGTTTTCTTCAGATTCGTGAGGGGATCGACCTCTTCTTGCGTCGTGACGCAGGGTGAAACCCCGCGGAGTTCCTTCATCACCCCGTCGACATATTTGAGCTTCTTGAGCACGGGCCACCCACGATATCGTTCTTCCCAGAGCGAATCGGGGGTCAACCAGACGGCAAAGGTTTCGGCGAAATCCTCGTCCGGGTGGCTCTGCGCATACCACAAATCCAAATGGCGAACGAAGCTTCTGCTATAGGGACGCGGGGAATAATATCTCGGGTAGCGTTGGGACGACTTGCCGAAGATCTCTTGACGAGTTTTGCGGCGACGAAGCTTGTAGGCGTTCTCGATGGCATGTCCCGTTTCATGGCGGAGGATGCGCATACACCATTCTCTCGTGCCCCCTTCGACTTCCAGCATTTGCGTCAGCTCGAGTTTCGCAAGCCGGGGATGGGCAAGATAGAAGGGAACGGCAATGCCGGGTACGCCGTCCGGCGTGAACCATTCGTTGGACAGCCAAAAATGTGGACGAAACAGTAACTCCCGCTGTTCGAGTTCACGGGTCAACTCGGCGATAGGTTGCTCGAGGAATCCCCCTGTCAGCCCTACGTGGAGATCGCACATAGGGAGGTCCAATAACGCCTCATCCGACCATGATGTCCAAAGAGGTTCGGCCTGGCCGACAACCACTGTCTTGAGCACGTCGGCAACCATCCGATCCATAATCTTCCGGGCCCCCATCCAGATTAGCCAACCATAGAAAATATAGCAGGTGTGAGGATTCCGGTTGCGGCTGTTGAGTTAAGGCAGGGCGAGGACGAGAGAGGTAGTCGAAACGATCTCGATCGTCCTAGTGCACTGGCGGCAGGTGGGCCATCAGGCCTTGCCTTTGGAGAAGTCAGGAAGTCGCGCCATCAGTTCAGGCATGGCCTCCCAAATATGGTCGATGACAGACTCAATATAGGTCCGCGCCTCGACGATATCGCGTTCCCAGTTAGGGAGCGCCTCATGCAAGTCCAGAATCGGGGTTTCCTCCCCGAACGACACTTCGTTGAAGAGCGGAACCTTCACGCTGAATCGTTTTTGAATAAACTCACGATGTCCCAAGCCCATCGCAATGATGATGTCGTACTGTTTGACCAGTTGCTTGGTCAAAAGGCGTGGGATATGTGCGGAAGGGTCGACCCCCTTTGTAATGAGTCGGTTCGAAATCACCGGGTGAATCGTCCCTGGTTTAGCATCGATCCCGGCTGATCCCACCCGATAGGTCGATTGTGCACCGAGTTGCGCACGCAGGGCATATTCCGCCGCCACGCTCCGGAAGATATTGCCCGTACAGACAAAGAGAATCGATTGGTGCTCGGATCGGTCGCTCATTTTTCTCCACACTAGCATGTCGACAGCCTTCCCACGGACCAGCTACAATCCTGCCATGATTGTCCCTACTCGACCAGCATCTCCGCTTAAATTAGATGAAGCCACAGAGAAGATGCAAACACGCCTCTGTCGATTGGTCGGCCAGGCTATTGCCGACTATCGCCTGATCGAAAACGGGGACAAGGTGATGGTCTGTCTCTCAGGCGGGAAAGACAGTTATGGGCTGTTGGATATCCTGTTGATCTTGCAACGCCGGGCCCCTATTCGTTTTGAGGTGGTCGCCGTCAATCTCGATCAACGCCAGCCTGGATTCCCGGAGCACGTACTTCCTGACTATCTGACAAGCCGCGGGATCCCGTTCCATATCGAAGCACGGGATACCTATTCGATCGTGAAGCGGTTGATTCCTGAGGGGCAGACGACCTGCGCGCTTTGCTCAAGGCTGCGGCGGGGACATCTGTATCGGATCGCGTCAGAGCTCGGTGCCACAAAGATCGCGTTGGGCCATCATCGAGACGATATCGTCGAAACGTTATTCCTCAATCTGTTTTTTACGGGCAAGCTGAAAGCCATTCCGCCCAAGTTGCGCTCGAAGGATGGACGCCACATCGTCATTCGCCCGCTGGCATCGGTCAAAGAAAGCGATTTGGCACGATACGCCGAGCTACGGGGGTTTCCGATCATCCCGTGCGATCTTTGCGGGTCGCAAGAGGATCTGAAACGCAAGAAGGTGAAGGCATTCCTCCAGCAATGGGAACGGGAGTCCCCAGGGTGTGGCGACAGCATTGCGGCGGCGTTGACCAACGTGGCGCCATCGCTCTTGATGGATCAACGGCTCTTTGATTTTACATCACTGCAATCGATGGGAGGTTCTCAGGACGAAGGCGACGTCTGGCTGGATCACGACCCAAATTCTCACGCAATCTAAGGCCCCCTCGCTGCTGAGTCATGTCGATCTCTCCGCAACGCCTCAATCAAACACTGTAGACCTAGCTCCTGTGCAGAAGCGATTGATGAAGAATTCTTCATGGGGTTTTCGTGCAGGCTTCACATTTTAAGCGTAATCATCCTGAACCAGAATCGAACTCATGGGTAACGCCCGCATCTTAAACGGAGAGTGTTCGTGAAGTTAGACGTATTTATCGATCGGCCAATTCTTGCGTCAGTGGTATCTGTGGTGATTGTCGTGATGGGGCTTCTGGCGCTCCAGTTCCTCCCGGTCGCTCAGTTTCCGGAGATCAACCCTCCGGTCGTGCAGATTGAAGCCGATTATCCCGGTGCCAGTGCGGAAGTCGCAGCGGAAGCGGTCGCCAGGCCGATCGAGGTGATGCTCCCGGGCATCGATAATCTGCTCTATTTTGAGTCGACCAGTAGTAATGACGGGCATGTGAGCATGACGCTCACGTTTGAGGTCGGCACGAATCCGGATATTGCCCAGGTGCAAACGCAGAACCGCGTCAAACTTGCTGAGCCTCAGCTGCCGACGGAAGTGATCCGGCAAGGCGTCTCTGTGAAAAAGGCAACTCGGAATCTCCTCGCCGTCTTTGTCTTGAAATCCACAGATCCCCAACACGACGCAGTATTTCTTTCAAACTATGCCACGCGCCGAGTGGTCGATGATCTCAAGCGGGTGAAGGGCGTTGGGGATGCGTGGGTCTTTGGACAGTCGAATTACAGCATGCGGATTATCCTCAACCCATTGCTGATGAGGAAGCTTGGCCTCGTGCCGAGTGACATCGCCACGATCATTCGAGAGCAGAATCGCGACTACCCTGCAGGGACAATCGGGAGAGAGCCCGCTCCGAAGGGGACCGAGCTGACGATTCCGATTATTGCTAAGGGCCGACTGACAGAAGTGAAGGATTTCGAGGAACTGATCGTACGTGCGCTTCCGGATGGTTCGCTGGTCCGCCTGAAGGATGTGGCCCGAGTCGAAGTGGGGGCTCAGTCCTATGCCCTGGAAGCTCGTTGGAACAGCAAGCCCACTACGTTCATTCTGGTGTTCTTGTCGCCCGGTGCCAACGCGCTCGAGATGATACGCGGGGCACGAGCCAAGATGGACGAATTGGCTCAAGCGTTTCCGGCCGGGGTGACCTACGACGTCCCGTACGATACCACTCAGTTCATCGAGGTCTCGATCAGAGAGGTAGTGAAAACCCTGGCTGAAGCCATGGTCTTGGTGGTGTTGGTCGTCTATCTCTTCCTGGAAAGCTGGCGCGCAACCCTCATCCCCATGGTTGCCGTACCGGTCTCCTTGATCGGGACCTTTATTGGACTCTATGCGCTCGGTTTCTCCATTAACACGATTACGTTGTTCGGGATGGTGTTGGCCATCGGTATCGTGGTCGACGATGCGATTGTGGTCGTGGAAAACGTCGAGCGGCACATGCGCGAAGATCGCTTGTCGGCGAAAGATGCGGCCAAACGGGCGATGAGTGAAGTCATGGCTCCCATCATCGCCATCGTGTTGGTCCTGGTCTCTGTCTTTGCCCCCGTGGGATTTGTCGGTGGGATTACCGGAGCCCTGTATAAGCAGTTTGCCGCTACCATCGCCATTTCCGTCACCGTGTCGGGATTTGTGGCCCTGACCCTCAGCCCCGCTCTCTGCGCCGCGGTGCTCAGACCGCATGCTGGTGAACGGGGAGGGTTCTGGATGCTGTTTAACCGGCTGTTCGGGCGAACGCAGCATGGCTACACAAGTACGGTGGCGGCATTATTATCCAGACCTGTCCAAGTGATGGCGGTGTTTGGTGTGCTCATCGCCGTTTCCATGAGTCTGTTCCAGACCTTGCCGAAGAGTTTCGTGCCGGAAGATGACCAGGGGTACTTCATCGTCGTGGCCCAGCTGCCGGACGGTGCGTCGAAGCAGCGGACCGATGCGGTCCTTGAAAAAATAGAACGGGTGTTTCAATCAAATCCAGCGGTGAATTCAACGGATGCTCTCTCGGGCCAAAACTTCGTGTTCGGCACCAGAGGCCCGAACTCCGCGACAATGTTTGTGCCGCTGATTCCCTGGAATGAGCGACCGGAACCGCAGAACCATGCAAAAGCAATGGTCGGTGCTGCCTATGGTGCGTTTGAGGAGATTCCCGAGGCGCTTCTCTTAGCCTTCAATGCTCCGGCAATTGAAGGTGTCGGGGCGGCAGGCGGCTTCTCCGCACAGCTGCAAGATCCCACAGGAGAGGATTTTAAGCGATTTGCCGAAGCGGCTCAGCAGTTTGTTGAACGGGCACAAAAAGAACCGGCCATCGGTCGGGTGGGAACGAATTTCCGTGTGTCGTCCCCGCGGGTCTATACCCATGTGAATCGCGAGCGTGCGAAATCTTTAGGGGTACCGATCTCGGAAATCTTTGATACCTTGCAGGCCTACTTCGGTAATTTTTACATCAACGATTTCATCAAATTTGGTCGAGTGTATCACGTGCAAACGGAAGCAGAAGCGGAGTATCGGGCGACACCTCAAGACTTTTCCAAGATCTACGTGCGAGCTCCGAGCGCTCATGGGGCCCACATGATCCCGCTCGATACCGTGGTGACGGCAGAGTATCAGAGCGGACCGGATCCGGTGAAGCACTTCAATGGATACAACACCGCCCTCGTGCTGGGTGCCGTCGCGCCGGGCTATAGCTCTGGTCAAGCCCTCGAAGCCCTGGATCGTGTGGCCAAAGACGTGTTGGTCCCACAAGGGTATGGGATCGATTGGAGCGGCCTTTCGTTTCAAGAACGACGGGTCGGAGGTCAGTCCAACCTCGTCTTCGTCGTCGGTCTCCTGATGGTGTTTCTGGTGTTGGCGGCGCAGTTCGAGAGTTGGATCGTCCCATTCGCAGTCATTCTGGCCGTCCCGTTTGGCATTTTTGGCGCACTCAGCGCCGTGTGGGTACGCGGATTCGAGAATGACATTTACTTTCAGATCGGATTGGTGACGTTGATCGGGCTGACTGCGAAGAACGCGATCCTGATCGTCGAATTCGCCAATACCCGATACGAGGAAGGACGTCCCTTGATCGATGCCGCACTCGAAGCGGCTCGATTGCGGTTTCGGCCGATCATCATGACATCGATGGCCTTTATTCTCGGTATGGTTCCCTTGGTTGTGGCCAGAGGAGCCGGAGCAGCCAGCCGTCAGTCAATCGGAACCGGGGTCATGGGCGGCATGTTGGCGGCGACATTTCTGGCGATCTTTTTTGTTCCTCTCTTTTATGTGCTGCTACGAAAAATGGTTCGGCGTAAGGAGTCATCGAGAGCGAAGTTGGCGTGAACACTGGTGAAATAGGACTGCCCTTACAAATGAATTATGAAGATTTCTTCATGAACTTCTAATGTTTCCTTCATCTTTAGAGGGGTATACTTTGTAGTAGGTATGAGGGGAGGGGGTGAGCGTCGATGACAATGAAGTGTATTGCTGTCTTTGTGCGGAACGTCTTGAACGGATTGTCATTCGGTGTGGGGTCGAAGCAGCACAGCGGCTCACTCTTGCAACACTTCTCCACCTATCAGGCGATAGGCGTGGTGGCTATTTTTGCCACTCTGCTGCCGAGTTTTGCTTATGGTCACGGGAAAGTCACCATCGAGGAAGATACGTGTGTCAGACGAGTCGGCGGCAATCTCGTGCACTTCAACGCCTATCAACCACAGAATGAAGCCAAGGCGCAGTACTGTACCGAAATTCCTGGTGAGGGTGAGACCTTTCTGGTTGTGGACCTGGTAGATGCGGCATTGCGGAACACAGCGGTCGCTATGCGGGTGGTGCGAGGTCTGAACGAAACCGCAGAAGACCAGACGGTAGCCTATTGGCCTCCGGCCATCCATCCAGATGGTGTGGTTAGAGGTGAAACCGCGCTGGCAAAAGGGCTCTATACGTTGATCATTACGCCAGATGGGTTAAGTTCATCGTCCTATATCCTCAGGGTGCAGCAGGTCGACTATACACACATTGCGAGAAAAGCGATTGGGCCGTTGGTCATTCTGCTTCTTCTCGCCTTGATCGGGTACGAATTCTCAAAAAGCAATCGGTTTAGGAACTGGCGGGTCTCCGGATCCGCGTAACGAGTCGATTCATGCGAGGGGGCTTTAAAC
>JAHBWR010000128.1 GCA_019636875.1 Nitrospira sp. | reverse complement strand
CTATTGCGCGCGGCCGCTCCAGGTCCTGAGGCCAAGATCAGTGGGAGATGGCCGAAGACGGTGGCTGCCGAGGTCATCAGGACCGGTCGCAGCCTGGTTAAGGCCGCTTCCCGTATAGCCGTCACGCGGGCAAGCCCCCGAGCCTGGAGTTGGTTGGCAAATTCCACGATCAGAATGCCGTTCTTAGCGATCAGCCCCACCAGAGTGATCAGCCCGACCTGTGAATAGATATTGATCGTGGTGAGGTCGAGGAAACTGACCACGAGCGCGCCCGAGATGGCAAGTGGAACCGATCCCACAAGAACAATCAACGGATCGCGGAAACTTTTGAACTGGGCGGCCAGCACCAAATAGATCAGAACCACGGCGAAACCGAGCGTGACGGTGAGTGCTGCTCCTTCTTGTCGGAGTTGCCGCGACTCGCCGGCATAGTCGAGGACCACGCGGGAGCCGATCGAGGCGGCGGCTGCTTCAAGGATGCGGAGCCCCTCTTCTTTGGTGTAACCAGGTTTGAGGCCTCCGAAGATGCGGACCGCATTGCGTTGTTGGAACCGGTTCAAGGTCCGAGGGGCGGTACTGGTTTCGATATGCGTAAACGTAGAGACCGGTACCAGTTGTCCCCCAGGTGTCTTGATTTTGAGGTCGAGCAGTGGATCAAGAGTAGCCCGATCCTTGTCCCCGAGCTGAGGGATCACCTTGTAGCTGCGGTCGAAATAATTAAACCGGTTGACGTATCCGCCGCCGAGCATCGTACCCAACTCGCGACCGACTCCTGCCAAATCGAATCCCAAATCAGCGAGTCGCTCACGGTCCAGCACGACTCGCGCCTGAGGGAGATCGATCTTTAGGTCCGTATCCACGTAGAGAAACTTGCCGCTCTGCCAGCCCGCGCTCAGCACCGAACCGACTGCGTCCAGCATCTGTTCGGCAGGCACATCGCTCTGCAGAACCAGCTCGACGTCATATTGGCCGGGGGTCGGCAGCGGAGGGTCCAATCTGGGGAAGACCCGCAACCCCGGGACTTGTGAAACGGCGACATAGACGTCGTCGTACATCTCCTCTGTCGAGCGTGCTCGATCGTGCCAATCTTTGGCGACGACGCCGCCGAAGCCGCCCCAGGCGGTCGTGAGCGACCAGGTATAGTCGGTCTCAGGGATGGCTGTGATCGCCTTCACAATCTGGAAGTGTTGGCGGTTGGTGGACTGTACCGTCGAATCCGGTGCGGCTTCGAAAAAGAGGCTGATGTGATTCTGATCTTCTACGGGAGCCAGTTCCTGACGGGAAAAGTGGTAGAGTGGCCAGGCTGCCACCATGATGAGGAGCGATGCCACGACGATGCCCCAACGCATCGTGAAGGCGCCGTCCAGTAACTTCGCATAGAGAGATCGCACCTCTTCGAACCGCCGGTTGACGAAGGCGGTTAACCGACCTTCCTTCCCCTGGGGGTGGACGAACTTCGAGCTCATCATCGGCGACAGCGTAATCGCGACACTTCCTGAGAGCACGACGGTCACAGCGAGAGTTAGAGCAAACTCCAGGAACAGGGAGCCGGTCAGCCCTCCCTGAAAACCGATGGGTGCATAGACGGTGGCCAGCGTGATCGTCATCGCGATGATCGGGCCGAGTAGCTCTCGTATGGCGGCTTGTGCCGCCTCGATGCGGGATTGTCCCATCCGTACATGTCGTTCCACATTTTCGACTACGACGATGGCGTCGTCCACGACCAACCCGACGGACAGCACGATGGCGAGGAGTGTCAGGAGATTCAGACTGAACCCAAAGGCGACCATGAAGATCGCGGCGCCGATCAACGACACCGGCATAGCGACGAGCGGCACCAGCGCGGTTCGAATCGACCCCATGAACAGGAACACCACCATGGCCACAATGAGGATCGTTTCCGATAAGGTCTTCGTAATTTCCGTCAACGCATTCCGGATGAACATCGTGCTATCCCACACGAGTTTCATGTCGATATCACGTGGCAAGGTCGGGCGGATCTGCTCGATCTCGTCACGCAGCCGGCGGCCGACCTCGATCTCATTCGTGCCGGGCACCGCCCAGATACCGAGGTAGACACCTTCGGTTTCATCGTATTTGGCGATCATGATCGCTTCTTCCGCGTCCCGCTCGATGTGGGCGACGTCTTTTAATCTCACGATAGCGCCGCCGCGGTCGGCGACGACGAGGTCTTCAAATTCAACCGTCGAGCGGAGATCGGTGTTCGCGAGCAGGTTGATCTGCACCAGATTGCCTTTTGTGCGACCGACCGCTGCCAAGTAGTTGTTCCGTCGGAGGGCGTTCTGCACGTCGCCGGGGGAGAGGTTGAGCGAGGCAAGCCGGTCGGGGTCGATCCAGATCCGCATGGCGATCTGTCGTTCACCTTCAAACGTGACGCGTTGAACGCCGGCAAGCGTTGAGAGCTGAGGCTGCAACGTCCGGAGCAACCAGTCTGTGACGGAGGAAACGGTGCGCTCGGTCGAGCTGAAACTGAGATAGAAGGAGGCATAGGGCCGATCTGCTCGCTGCACTTCAATCGAGGGTGGTTCTGAGTCCGGTGGAAGCTCTGAACGGACTTGTTGCAATCGCGCGGTGACTTCGGCCAATGCCGCCGTGCTGTTGTGGTTCAACTTCAAATGGACGGTGACCGTGCTGACGCCGGCGCGACTGGTTGATTCAACATAATCGACACCGCTGATAGCGGAGACCACCCGTTCAATCGGTGTGCTGAGAAACCCTCTGACCGTTTCGGCGTTCGCTCCGTAATAAATGGTCGTAATGACCACTTGTGAGTTTTCAATTTTCGGGTATTGCTGGACCGGAAGTGTGGTGAGCGCCCGCCATCCGGCGAGCAAGATCACCAGGTTGACGACGATGGCCAATACGGGATGCTTGATGAAGACATTAGTAAATGGTGCTGGGCTGTTCGGCTGCATGGCGACCCGATTAGAGTGTTCCGGCCTCGCGAGCTTGATGCGGCGTGGATGCAGGGCTCTGTGTAATCGCTACCAGAAGTCCCTCGCGTAGTTTGAAGGAACCCAAGGCTGCAACCTGTTCACCAGGTTTGAGACCGGTGTAAATGACGACATCATCGCCTATCATCGGCCCACTCTCGACCTGACGAGCATGCACGCGGGTTTGGCCGTCATGGTCCGTTGTCAGGACGAACACCTGATCACTTCCGGGTCCCTTACGCAGCGCACTAACCGGGACGGCGACGGCATTTTTGGTTGGCCCGACCGGGACACGCACTCGGACCGATGCTCCTGGTGCGAAGGTATTCTTGGCGCCTACAATTTTAGCGCGTACGGTTGCGTTTCTCGTCGTCGGGTCGACACGTGAGTCGAGTGCGACGATGGTGGCCATGACGACGGGGGCATGACCGGGCGCCAGCACTTCAACCGTTTCACCGACGTGTAACTCCGAGGCCACCTGCTGTGCGACCGTGAAGTCGACATGCACGGCGTCACTGACGCCTTGAAGCGTCGTCAGCAGCGTCCCCTCGTCCAGATACTGGCCAGGGTGGACATCGGCGATGCCGACACGAGCACGAAATGGGGCACGGATGGTCTTCTTGGCGATGATCGCTTTGGTGCGGGCGATCTGGGCTTGTGCAACATCGAGGTCAGCGCGCGCACGGTCCACCTCTTCCTGTGTCGTCGCCAGTTCCTGGCTCAGGTTCTGTCTGCGGGCTAGGACCGTTTTGGCAAGCGCCACTTGAGCCTCTTGAGCTTTCAGGTCGGCTTCCTCGACCGAGACATCGAGTGCGACCAACAAGGTCCCGCGTTCGACGATGTGGCCTGGAACAAGCCGAACCTCACGGACGGTCCCGGCGAGTTCGTTCTTTAGCGTGATCGATCGGAGTGCGAGGACGGTCCCGATGGAGGTCGTCATCTGACGGTGATCGATCGCCCGTGCCACGGCCACGGTAACCGACTCCATAGGCTCGGACTGACCGGCCGAAGCGGCTTGGTCGTGCTGGATGGATTCATATTTCCACGCAGCCAAACCAATGCCCAGTAGGAGCACGACAAACACAAGGACTATCGATCCGATCCAGTTAGAACGATTCATTATGTACGCTCGCCGAACTATGTTACCAAATTTTGGTCTTCCAGAGCTGTAGGGCGCCGGCCAGCGCTCGTCGAACTTGCTGGAATGGTGTGCGATCTGTCAACGGAATTAACAGCAATTTGCACCGCAGTGCCAGGATCTCACTCGGGCACGGGTGCCGTGCAGAAATCTGGTTCCATGTTCCGTAAGAAATGGGGCGCCTGGCCGACTTAGCCATAGAGGATGTCACATCAACGTACAAGAAGGAGGGAAGCAATGAAGCGGGTGACAACACAAATTATCGCCGGCCTTGCATTGATCGTTGGTATTTCCGTAGGGCAGTCTTTCGCCGCCGACGTACGACATAGCACACCAGGATTAGGTGGGTATGATCCGGTGGCCTACTTCACCGCCGGCAAGCCTGTGAGAGGCTCGGGGTATCACGTGATGGAGTACGAAGGTGTCACCTATGCGTTTTCCAGCAAGGACCATCAGAAGCGGTTCGCAGAAGATCCTGGAAAATATGTACCGGCTTTCGGAGGCTATTGCGCCTACGGCGTGGCGGTCGGCAAGAAGTTTGTTTCAGATCCGGAGGTCTGGAAGATTGTGGATGGAGTGCTCTACTTAAACTTGGACAAGGGCATTCAGGGAAAATGGGAAAAGGATATCCCAGGCCACATCAAGAAGGCGAATACCAACTGGACGGAGATCAAAGAAAAAAGTCCCGGAGAACTCTAAGCCCGGCATGATCCGCCCGCTGCATCTTGGTGCAGCGGGCTCCACTCCATATCATGCCTAGTGCGAGGTTTTTACATCCGCTTCCCAGGATATGCTGGCGGGACACCATTGCCAGATGCCGAGGGTAATGATGCGCGTGAGTCCTGCCGGGATACAAGCCGTGCGGTTGACGACCACTTTTCGATTGATCAGGGTGGTCGGATCTCCACAGCGCTTGAGGTAATCGTCGGCCTTGATGTCATGGAGATTGGCATGTGGCACGACGAAGGCGACCACAGGAACCGGCAACACAGCGATGGAAGAGTCATCGACACTTTGAGAGCCGGAGCAATGGGCCTCGGTTTTCGGGTACTTGACGTCATCGTGGACCAGTGCCGTCGTGCAACCGCCCAAGACGAACGATGCGCTGGCTAGGATCGCCACACATCCGTGGAAACACGGCTTCTGGATCATGAATATCCTCCCTGTTAACCGGTCTTGTCACTTAGACGCAGGCTACTCACAAAAGTAAATGCCGTCAAGTAAATGGGTTGCTGACGGAATACTGCTTGACGGCGATGCTGGAACGACGGTATCCCAGTGGCCATGGGGCAGCCATCTTCCACAGTCGCCTATGCGTCCGTCGTCCTCGCGGCTGTTTTGTGGGGCGGTTCGATCGTGGCGCAGAAGATGGCGCTCGGCTCATTTTCCGCTGTGGAAGCGTCGGTCCTTCGCGATCTTGGTGGGTTAGCCATCTTGCTCGTGACCTGGTGGGCGAAGGAAGGCGGGCGGCTCACCATGAGCCGTGCCGATATGGGTTTGCTTGGTCTCCTTGGACTGGGAGTCTTGGGGAATCATCTACTCATTTTGATGGGTCTCAACTATGTCAGTGGCGCAGTGGGCGGTGTGATCATCGGATCGAGCCCTGTGGTTACCACTTTCCTCTCCGCCCTCTTGATTCGTGATGTGCCCATCCGTGCAGTCTTGGCGGGAGCGCTCCTCTCATTTGCGGGTGTCGGTCTGGTTTCTGTCGCAGGGTTTCAAGCCGCCGGCGAGCGACCGCTGTTGGGAGGCACCTTAGTCTTTCTCGGCGTCGTGAGTTGGGCACTCTACAGCATTGGGAGTCGCAGCATCATGGAGAGGATTACTCCGCTGACGGTGAATTGGACGACGTTGGCCGTCGCGACCGCGCTCCAAATTCCACTCCTGTGGACTGATCAAAAAATGATGAACGTCGGGTTCAGTTCGGTGACCATCTCTGATTGGCTTGCGTTGGGCTATCTCGTGGTCTTCGCCACGGCGGTTGCGCAGCAGGCCTGGTTGTTCGGCGTGAAGGGAATCGGTCCTTCACGGGCTTCCGTGGTAGGGAATCTGACACCTGTGGCAGCGATCGGCCTGTCAGCGGTACTCCTGAGTGAATCCGTCGGACCGATTGAGATTGGTGGCATTTGTCTCATTCTAGTCGGTGTGTGGGTCGTGAACCGCCAAACGGCACGATTAGATAGATAGTATTCGCATTCCTAGTCAGTTCCATCCTTTCTCCCTCGATCCCAGCCGTCGTAGTGCGGTAGTATGCGCTACCGAACCACCTGGAGACTGGCAATACATAGAGGAACCATGTGGTAGGGGTAAGCGAGTCTGGTCCTGTTTTTACATGATCGTGGAGGGCAATGAACAGTCACTATGCCCGAGCACTGATCCCGCTGATCCTGGCCGGAACGTTCCTGATCGATGTGTTCATGCCATGGGGCTATGCGGTCTGGGTTGTGGGGCATATCTTTGCCGTGTTCTTGGCCCTCTGGATCGAATGGCCGATTGCTCCCTATCTGGTCGCGACCATCGCGACCGTGCTCGTACCAACGGGGCATACGCTGTCTCATCCCGGTATTCCTCAAGATCTGGCGATTTTCAATCGGATCGTTGGTATCGCGCTTCTGTGGGTGACGGCGTGGCTTGTGGCGCGAGCGAGAGGAGCGAAGCTGGATGATGCCACCAGACGATTGGGTGCGATCGTCGAGAGCAGCAGCGACGCCATTCTCAGTGTGACGCCTGATGGATTCGTGACGACGTGGAACGCAGGTGCGGAGCGTATTTTCGGATATTCCGCGACAGAGATGATCGGACGTTCGATCCTGACCCTGATTCCTGATCATCTTCATCGTGACAAAGCGTGGCTTCTGGCGACGGTGCGGGGGGCTCATGACATTCATACCTACGACGCGGTTCGGCTGACCAAGGACCACCGATCCATTGATGTGTCGGTGACACTCTCGCCGCTGAGGGATGCGGTCGGACAATTTGTGGGGGTATCGAAAGTCATCCGCGATATCAGCGAACGCAAGCGAGCCGAGACGCTGTTGCACCAGGCGCATGAAGCACTGGAACTCAAAGTTCAAGAGCGCACGGCTGAATTGCGTAGGGCCAACAATTCTCTTCGAGAACTTTCCGGCCGTCTGATGCTGGTGCAGGAGGAAGAACGAAGTCGGCTTGCACGCGATCTGCATGATGAAGTCGGACAATTGCTCACTGCGTTGAAGATCGACCTGCAAGATATCCAACATGGTGAAGTTGGGGAGACGCGTTACGATTCCCTCACCGATAGCCTAGTGCTGGTAGATCACTTGTTGACTCAAGTGCGGACGTTGGCGCTGGACTTACGCCCATCCCTTCTGGATGATTTGGGCTTAGTACCGGCGCTCCGATGGTATGCGAATCGGCAGGCAACGCGGAATGGGTGGACGCTTTCGCTCTCCGTTGAGGACATGACCGGGCGCGTTCCGGCGCCCATCGAAGTGGCATGTTTTCGTGTGGTGCAGGAAGCGTTGACCAACATCGCGAAGTACGCGCGGGCTAAAACGATCGATCTGACTTTGCGCCGGCATGATGAGGAGGTCACGCTGATCCTTCAAGACGACGGCGTGGGATTTGATGTACCGTCCGCGCGGCAACGTGCACAGGGTGGGGAAAGCATCGGGTTGCTTGGCATGGAAGAGCGTGTTCGGCTGGCGGGCGGAAAATTGGTCATCGTGTCGGCGGCAGGCCAAGGGACCAGACTTCAACTTTGTTTCTCTCTCACCGAATATGACCAATCTCAGGTGAGTCGGACGGTTGAGGTGACCGCCTCATGAGTAACCTCCGCGTTGTGATTGTGGAAGATCATGCCTTGGTGAGAGCGGGCATGCGGGCGCTCGTGCAAAAAATTGACGGTGTCGAGGTTGTGTCGGATGTGGGGGATGGGTGGGAGGCCGTCAAGGCTGTGCAAGCTGATGCTCCGGATCTCGTGCTGATGGATATCGCGATGCCGGGATTGAACGGGCTCGATGCGACCTCGCGAATCGTGAAGGAATCCCCGACGACCCGGGTGATTCTACTCTCCATGCATGCCAACGAAGAATACTTCCAGCAGGCTTTGCAAGCGGGTGCGTCGGGCTATCTCTTAAAGGGGGCAGAGCTGGCTGAACTTGAGCTGGCCATCAGGACGGTGGGGAAGGGAGAGACCTATCTCACCCCGGCGGTGGCAAAATATGCCATCGAAGTGTACCGGGAAAAGTCTGAAGGGCCATCTGGTCCGTTGGGGAGACTGAGCATGCGTCAGCGCGAAATTCTTCAGCTCATCGCCGAAGGACAGACGACAAAGGATATCGCCCAACGGTTAAACCTCAGCGTCAAAACGGTTGAAACACATCGAAGCCAACTCATGGAGCGGCTTGAAATTCACGACGTACCCGGCCTCGTGCGTTTCGCGATCCGCGTGGGATTGGTCCAACCCTACTCCTAGGTTCTTTCCTGTTTGTCTCCATTCGTTCGTACTCAGCTCATTTCCCAAATGTCCTCAGGGATTACCGGGCTCGTTTTCAGGGTTTCCCCGATAGGTCCGCTCTACCGGTTGTGCGATGCTGGACGCCGCTAGATGGACACAGTCGATCCTAAACGGA
>JAHBWR010000127.1 GCA_019636875.1 Nitrospira sp. | reverse complement strand
CGGGGATTCGATTCGACCGGATATCTGCATGTCGGGGACGATCGAGCCTGATTTGGAGATCAGGCCTGTCGGAGGATTGATTGATAAGATGGGGGCCTGCTGCGATCTCAAAAAGACCACCATGATCGTGCCAGACGGTTTGGACAACAGTCATCTCAGTTTTACCGGCGCCGAGCGATCCATCGGGGTGATCCAAGTGTACTCCCTCGCGGATGCGTATAGTGCCGCGACTGGTCAAGCACTGCGGCCTGCACCGTAAAACTCAACAGAAGAGGAGGAGTTATCATGCAACCTCACACGCACAAGTCAGGGCGGTCCTTGACACTAGTGGGATTCGTGATCAGTGCACTCAGTTTTCTGGCACCGACGGCCTGGGCTGCCGAACCGGTCAAGATCAGTTCTTTAGAGACCTATCCTGAAGCCTACAAGATGAAAGTGGTACAGGTGGAGGGCACGGTCAGTGGTTACCAAATGCATCACTTCATCGGAAGCAATACCAAGTTAGAGAAGTGCATCCAAGACTTTATGGTGGACGATGGGACCGGAACCATCCATGCGAGCTACGCGGCGCTTTGTCAGATGGGACCAGTCATGCTGCGAGACGGAGATGAGGTTACGATCGAAGGCCACTATCTGGGGACGTTAGACGTGAGAGTGGTGAGGAAGCGCTAGAGAGTTCGGTAACCGTACGTTCCTGGAAATGTACTAACGCCCTAAGGTGAAAACTCTGTAGAAGACATATAGGAGGAAACCGCCAATTCCCATTGCGATTGCGATCTCTTCAAAAGTCCATCTTGTCTCAGTTGATGGCACAGGTTTCTCCAGGTAGATCCTATAGCTGCCTTCTCTTTCAACTGTTCGCACTGCCCAGTACATGGCGCCGAAAAGGCCAATGCCACAGCCAATTAGCACAGAGAGCGAGGAATTACTCAGCATATAGCAGTCACGAACTTCCTGCGGCGACGCTGGTTGATTAGTGCCGTGAATGGCTCCGCAAATATTCTGGATTAACCATTGAGCGCCAAAAGCCAAGAGGAAAAGATAAGTGACAATGCGTTCTGCCCATTTTATCCCCGAAGTTTCAGTTAGGCAGCCCTGTTGATTGAGATGAGATCGCAGGTAGGCTTTGATCTTTGAATCGAATAGCAAGCCAAGTACGAAGGCGGCTCCGATCATTGTTAAGAAAATCGTTAAGAATAGGATATCCATGCGAATAGAACCCAGAAGGCCCACCTGTTCTGCGGAAGATGAGAGGGGAATAGCGGGAAGCAAAACAAAGGCAATGAGGACAATGCCAATCACAATAGCAGTGATGAGACTGGTTGTAACCAGGTGAGTGCGCATAGCAAGGTCTTCGGCGGGAACTTGGGTCCGCCAATGAAGGCTACCCGTAAGCTGAAAAATCGTCAAAACAAACGGAGAATAGGGTGTGAAAGGTTGACTGTGCTCAAGAAGGCCCAATCTAGTGATTGTTTACTCAATCAGACAGAAAGGGGTTGGACAGGTTAAAACTACTTCCTCAGAAATCCAAACAAGGCTCCGGCGGCGCCGGCACCAAATGCAGAGAGGTAGCCGCCCGCAGCTTCCTTCAGGCCTTGCGCTTTCCCACGTGCCCAATCGAGCGTGTGGGTCACATCGGCTTGGATCAGGTTCCATTCCAGGTGGATCCAGCCGGTGGATTTCAAGACGAATACGAGTGCGGCTAATGCGGCGGTGATCAGCAGCGCGAGCATCAGGGTCTTCCGAAGCGCCCATCCGATCAGGAAACCACCCAGAAAACTGGCACCTCCGCGGGCGAGGGCGGGGGACATCATGTCGTTCAGCCAAGCGCCGAACCCGGCGACCGTCGTAGCACCGGCAGCGAGAAAAGGTTTGGCTGTCCATGGAGGACTGGTGAGAATCGTACCGAACGTCTTCCCAAAGAACCCGCTATGAGCTGAGGTGTGTACGGCGTTCATAATCGGCTCTCCTCAAATGTGTTGCAGACGGCAGGATCGCCCGACTCCAGCCCACGTTTGAGCCACGTCATCCGTTGTTCCGATGAGCCGTGCGTCCAGCTTTCCGGTTGCACATGGCCGCGGGACATCTTCTGCAGCCGATCATCCCCGATCGCAGCTGCCGCCCGGAGCCCTTCCTCAAAGTCTCCCGGTTCAATCAAGTTGCGCTCATATTTGGCGTGGTATCCCCACACGCCGGCATAACAATCGGCCTGGAGCTCCATCCGAACGGAAAGGGCGTTCCCTTCCGCTTCGGAGACCTGTCGCCGGAGGCGATGCACTTTTTCTGCGACCCCGAGAAGATTTTGCACGTGGTGGCCGACTTCATGCGCGATGACATACGCTTGAGCAAAGTCGCCTGCGGCTCCTAAACGATGCGCCATTTCATCGAAAAATGCAAGATCCAGATAGACTCGGTGATCGTTGGGGCAATAGAAGGGACCGACGGCCGACGATGTGGTGCCGCACGCGGACTGGACGGCGCCGGTGAACAGGACCATACGAGGATCCTCGTAGCGAGCACCGAGCAACGCGTGCCATGTGGTTTCCGTGTCGGCGAGGACGACCGAGGCAAACCTCCCGAGTTGATCGCTTGGCGCGCCGACCGGTCCGGATTCCGATGGGGCTGACGGTGCCATTGTATCGGTCATGCTCTGGACGCCGGTGATCATGTTGAAGACGGTTAAGGGATTGGCGCCGGTGAAATAGCTGACGGCCAGCACGAGCACAATCGTTCCGACACCGAAGCCACCCCTCCCGCCGAGGCGGGCAGGTCCCATGCCGCGACGATCCTCAATATTGTCGCTTCCTCTCTGGCCTCCGATTCGCATAGGCGCCTCTCGATTCTGACGATTAGTCCGATTCTTTTTCCATCGACTGAATGAACTTGTCGGCCTCCGCAATGGACCGGTTCATATCTTTGACCAACTGATCGACTTGGGCGTCGACTTTGACCAGTTCGCCTTTGATAGCCGCCAATGCTCGAGCATTCAGATTATGTTTGAGGTAGAGCACTTGGTCGCGCAACGGTTTGAGGACCGGTTCGATCCGCTGTTCGGCCCGTTTCATGGCCGAGAGCATGTCTTTGTAGCGGCCTTTGGTCTGCGTCAATTTTGCCTGGCTCTTCCGGCGTAGGTCGGCGCTGGAGTACTGGCCGAGTTCTTGTTCCCATTCTGAGAAGAGCGCATCGGCGACACTTTCGACATCTTGGATGCGCTTTTTGACGGCCTCCGCACTATCTTCACTCGCCTCCAGCTCACCGCTGAGCTTCTTGTATGTATCTTCGAGATCGCCCCCCTCGTAGGAGACGACTTTTCCAAATTGCTCCAAGGTGGTTTGAATCTCTTGCTTGGCCTCTTCTTGCGCATCACGCGCGGATTTCACGCGACTACTGAGAATGTCGCGTTTGGCATAGCCCATTTTTTCCATCGTGGCGATATAGGCTTTGTCGCAGGAGGAGACGCTCACAGAGAGACCGATCAGCATAACGGCTAAGACGAATTTCGGCATACACACCTCTTCACACAAATGATGGGACACATAGTCTAGGGAGCTGAACCGAGTGACATGCTGCTGCATCATACCCGATGGGGGGACGAAGGGGAAAGACCCTAGGGTTATCGTTCTCATCAGTGCCGGATGTGTAGAAACGCAAGTTTGATAACGTTATAGTGTGGACATGGGCGTTCGATGTCACCGCGTCGTCTACTGGGTGCTGGTTCTGTTGCTGATGCCGGGCTGTGCGTCTACCCGCGTGGTTCCGGATGAGTTGAAACCGTTGGTCGACCGAACGGTGACGTTTCGAGAAGTAATTGAAGCGCCTGAATCATATCAAGGACGGATGCTGGTCGTGGGTGGTGAGGTGCTGAAGGCCAAGCGCCTGAAAGACGGCACACAGATCGAGTTTCTCCAGTTGCCGCTTGATAAGGCTGAAAGGCCGATCCTAAATCGTCAACGATCAGACGGGCGCTTCTTCGCGATTCAACAGGACTTTCTGGATCCTGCGACCATAGAGGCCGGGACCGTGATGACTATCGTCGGGGAAGTTTCCGAGGCCAAGACCGACCAGCTCGACGATGTCGAGTATCGATACCCGGTTTTGATCGTAAAACATCTGCATACCTGGCGGGATCAAACCGATGACTATGGTCGTGCCTACTCCTACCCTCGGTTTTCAATCGGAATCGGAGGTGGCACAGGTGGAAGAATCGGCGGGGGCGGAGGATTCGGCATCGGATTTTGAGTTGGGGGTGGGGAGCCTCAAATCATGGATGTCGGTCAACACCAACGGGATCGACTAATTTACTCTGTTTCACTTTTGGACGATCCTGTTCAGTACTCTAGTAACGTGCTTTTCTACGTCATTGATTTCTATCGACAAACCATCATGCTCGCATCAGCTGAACGACATCCGTTCGGCCGGCAAATTCCTGAAGGTGCCGTACAGTCCCCTTGCGCGCATGGAATCGCGCATGATATGCAAGCATATGTGAGAATATGCTGAGATCGTCACGTTATGAAGGAGAGAAATGCATGAAACATACACCGCAGATCACAAGGCGAAAAGAGAGAGTCACGCTGTCTCTCTCGGCTGATATGGTGGAACGGTTGCGTACCGTCGTCTACTGGAGTCCCAAGCTGACGCTCACCGGGGTCGTCGAATCGGCGATTCAGGCGTCGCTTAAAAAACTGGAAAAGGGAAAGCGGTTCAAGAAGCGAAAGGGCAAGCTGCCTGTCGGCCGTCCGCGCAAAGAGCAGCAGGCCTGAAGGTCCCGCGATCTCAATAACGTCCTCTCGATCTTTTCAGGGGTGACTGCCGTATAGGTGACGGCATGAATCTTTTTCGGTCCGCTCCCTATCGGTAGATTCAACGTGACCGGGGTTGTACCGCTGATTGTTTTAACCCTATGGTTACAACAGTCGTCACCTTGATCCAATTCCTACCGCTGATCCGCATCACAGGTGTTTCACGCGATTGGCGGTTTGTCGCGCATGTCGTAATTTGTAGTTTCCTCGCCCGTTTTTGAGCTTTTCCCTACAATTGGTCAGGTGGTTTCTGGAGGATCACAGTTGTCACCTTTGCACCACAGGTGCGCCGTGGTTCTGGCGGTTCTGTTGCTGCTGTTTTGCCTACGCGTGATTGCGCAGATGCTTCAGGCCTGGTTTCCCACGCCATTTCTTCCGCCGTTCGAGGCATGGGAAAGCGGAGCGGTTCCGTATCCGCTCTTGCTGGTCTCTCAGGTCGTTATTATCGCGGTGTGTGCCAGAGTGATCTTGCGAATGCGCAGAGGGGTGACTGTGCCGTCGAGGAAAACCGGGAAAGTCCTTCTTGTCATAGGTTGGATTTACTGGGGATTTATGTGCATCCGGCTGATCGTTGGCCAGACTGCCTACTGCGTTTCACTTTGTTCTTGCCGGATTTATGCTCGCATACGGATGGTTTCACTACGCAGCCTCGGATGCCGTGAATCCGCGAAATCTTGGAAGAATGGTATGAGGCAGGTCATTCAATATGGCGCCTATCCTGTCATATTGCTCGGCAGTGTGTGTGGCAATCTGAGTCTCACGGAAGCAGGAGCAGGAATCCTCCTTTCGACGTATCTTCCCGTTACCATCGGCTCACTGCTGATCATCTGGCTCGAACTCCAGATGCCCTATCGAACCTCATGGAAGCCATCAGAGAAGGAAGTGGTGGAGGATTCGGTCTTCCTCGCCCTGGTGCATGTCCTGTGGCCGAAACTGCTCGCGATCGGTGTCGCTCTTCTGTTGTTCGACATCTGGAATGGACGTAGCTGGCCTACCAGTAGCTGGTGGCCTCGCGAATGGCCTGTCCCAGTGCAAACTATACTGATGGTGCTCATGGTCGATAGCACGCGGTACTGGCTGCACCGTCTCAGCCATGAATGGGGGCCGCTCTGGCGGTTCCACGCCGTGCATCATTCTCCGCACCGGCTGTATACGCTGAATGTCGGTCGATTTCATCCTGTCGATAAAGGGCTGCAATTTCTGCTCGACTCGTTGCCGTTCATCGTCTTGGGTGTGCCGCCGTCCGTTCTCAGTCTGTACTTCGTGTTCTATGCGGTGAATGGGTTCTTTCAACATTCCAATGCCGACGTCAAGCTGAGTTGGCTCAACTATGTGATGAGTGGTCCCGAACTGCATCGGTGGCACCACTCAATGTGGTCGCAAGAATCCAATAACAACTACGGAAATCATCTCATTATCTGGGATTGGCTGTTTGGGACTCGCTTTCTGCCTGCAGATCGTGAAGTCGAAGAGCTGGGGTTGGTCAACCGCCGGTACCCCACCAGGTTTCTGGATCAGATGGCCGCGCCCTTTCATCCGGGATTGGACAAAACAGCAGCGTGAGGATCGATGGCTGAACAGGGTAATCACTCGTCGGTTGAACAGGTGATGCAGATGATCCACGATCGGGACTGGCTCCCCCTAATGATCGACACAGAACAGCCTGACCGGATTCAGCGTCAACTCCTCTCATCCATTCTCTCCTCACAGCGGGATACTCGATTCGGGAAAAAGCACGGCTTCGCGTCGATTCGGTCCTACGAGGAATTTGTCCGTGCCGTTCCGATGCTGGAGTATGAGGAGCTTCGCCGGGATATCGAGGGCCAAGAGCACACCGGCGACACGCTCCTGAATGCCGAACAGCCAGCTCACTATGTCCAAACCAGTGGGACGACCGGGAAACCTAAGCATCTACCTCTGATCAGGTCCGCACTCGAATGGATCAGCCGGTATCAGGGGCTATTTTCATACGCCCAATGGTCGGGTGTGCCCGGGATTTATGATGGGCAGGTGCTGGTCATTGCGGGCCAGACGGTTGAAGGACATTTACCCGGAGGCACGCCATACGGGTCGATGTCAGGGTTGATGAATGATGGTCTGCCTCAGGTGATTCGGCAGCAGAACATTTTGCCGGATGGAATTCTTCGCGTGGCCGACTATCGACTGAAATATTTGCGAATGGCAGCCTGTGCCCTAGCGGCTGCGAGACTGTCGGTCCTTGCGACACCTAACCCGTCGACCATCATGAAGTTGCTGTATGTCATCCGATCCGAGTTTGCCCTTTTATTGGAAGCGCTGGTTGCCGGCCCTCGACATCCGATCTTTTCGCACGGAACGGCGTGGATGGAACCGATTGCTCTCGACGACGGTCGCCTCGCTTATTTGGGCACGTTGATGGGACATGCATCGACGATAGATCTCGCTACCCTCTGGCCGGACCTTCGAGCAGTCATCACATGGACCGGCGGCAACTGCGCGGTCTTGATTCCGAAGCTGCGGGCACTCTTGTCGAAGAAAACGGCTGTGATCGAGATGGGCTATCTATCCAGCGAATGCTTAGGCAGTCTGAATGTAGATGTTCGAGAGAACCGGTGCATTCCCACGTTCCAAGAACACGTGTTTGAATTCATTGAAGTGAGCGACAACGAGAGCCACAGGTCGGATCCCCTCATCTTGAATGATCTTCGCGAAGGGCGAAAATATCACGTATTGGTCACCACGCGGAGTGGCCTGTATCGATATGCCATGAACGACATTGTTGAAGTCACGGGCTGGTTCAACGGTGTGCCGACTATTCGGTTTGTGCAGAAGGGCAAAGGCGTCACGAATATCACGGGAGAGAAGTTGTATGAGCACCAAGTAGTGGAGGCAATTGAGGCGGTCCTGAAATCTATGGAAATGGCGGGTGCCTTCTATGTGATGCTCGCGAATGTCCCGGCAGCAGGGTATGTACTCTACCTCGAGGGTGAGGCCGCGGGGGAGACGGTTGAGGGCAAGATCGATCAGGAACTGGCATGCCTGAATGTGGAATACCAAGCCAAGCGTGAGAGCGGGCGACTCCAGCCACTTCGGGTCGTGCCTCTCAAGCCTGGTACGGCAGAAGCCTATCGCACCCATTGTGTGGCCAAGGGGCAGCGGGACGCACAGTTTAAGGTGATTCGATTGCAGTACACGCACGACTGTTCGTTCGATTTCTCGCAACACCACCGATAGGATCGAACATGCCCATCAAAGGCTTGTCCGTTGAACCGCTGAACATTCCATTTAAGCAGGCTTTTGCCCATGCCTCCGCCGTTCGGGCCGAGACTGAAAGTGTATTGGTCACGGTCACCAACATGAACAGTGTGGAAGGAATAGGGGAAGGCTGTCCTCGCCACTATGTGACGGGGGAAACAGTCGATTCGATAGTGCGCTACATTGAAATATACCGGGAGCAGTGGATGGCATTCGCATCAGTCCAGGATCTAACGAATTGGGCGGCCCTCCATTCTTCTGTCATCGATCAGAATCCGGCCGGTTGGTGTGCGGTGGAAACGGCCTGCCTCGATCTGTTCGGAAAGGAGGCAGGTTTACCGATCGAAGCCTTGCTTGGCCTTCCGTCGCTTAGTGGATGGTTTAAGTACTCGGCAGTGTTGGGAACGGGTAGTCTCCAAGCGTTCGAAAAACAGCTCCAACGGTATCGCTCAGCTGGTTTTACTGACTTCAAGGTGAAGGTGACAGGACGATTGCAGGAGGACTGCGACAAATTGGGACGATTGGCGTCAATAGAAGATTCAACGATACGACTCAGGCTCGATGCTAACAATCTGTGGAGCGACGCGGAAAGCGCAGTATCCTACCTTAAGCAACTTCCAGGAAGGCTCTCTGCCGTTGAAGAACCGCTCAAGGTTGGGGATTACGATGGCTGTCGGAGGTTGGC
>JAHBWR010000126.1 GCA_019636875.1 Nitrospira sp. | reverse complement strand
GCTATGTGGGCTGGGGTGGGTTTCAGAAGGAAGGTGACGAGTGGGATTTTGGGTTAGTGCTCAAGACGGACGCGTTTGGGCTTGGACCTACTATCGCAAAGAAGGCAATGGAGTTTGCAAGGAGTGATGACCGTATTCCCTCGGTGACGTTCCTTGTGCCTCTCTCACGAAAGCACCTTGGTGCACTTGAAAGACTCGGAGCAACGTGGGTCGGCGAGATTGAGTACGGCGGCGCCACATTTCGAAAATTCAGGCTGGATACGCTCTGACCGATTCGTCCGCATCCTGATCGTTCTTCGAAGAAGGAGACCTACCCTTGGATCGGTGACCCGCTGGATTTCTTGATCCCCATCTTTTTCATACGTGAGGCAAGCGTCGTGGGCTTGAGTCCCAGGCGTTCGGCGGCGCCGCCGGCCCCGTAGACCCTCCAGCCCGATTGCTCGAGCGCGGCGATGATATTCGCGCGTTCCATCTGGCGGAGGTCTGATTCGGCCAGCACGTCGTCACTAGCGCTCCGTGGCGCCGAGATCGGGGATGTGGACGCAGCGTTCTCTACAGAACTTGAATGGATCGGGAGTTCAAACCGGACTTTTCCGCAACGCGCGGCAATCACCGCCCGTTCGATGATATTCTGCAACTCGCGGACATTCCCAGGCCAATCATATTCTTGTAGTCGTCGTCCGTCGGATTCCGTCAGTCCCGGCCCTTCACACCCCAGTTTTCTCCTGACCTGCTGCAGACATTTGGCCGCGATCAAAGGAATGTCCTCCCTGCGATCACGAAGCGGAGGGACCTCGATCGGAAAGACGTTCAAACGAAAATAGAGGTCCTGCCTAAAACGGCCTTGTTCCACTTCTTGCAGAAGGTTGCGATTGGTTGCGGCGATGATTCGCACGTTGATCTTTCGTGTGCGGTCGTCGCCGACGCGCTCGTATTCCCCTTCCTGCAGCACTCGCAGCAACTTGCTTTGCAACTCTAATGGGATCTCTCCGACTTCGTCCAGGAAGAGGGTACCGCCGTCGGCCGCTTCGAATCGGCCGGCGCGGTCCTTCAAGGCCCCGGTGAAGGAACCCTTAACATGGCCGAAGAATTCACTTTCGTACAACTCTCGTGGTACCGAAGCGCAATTGACGCGAATCAGCGGCCGACCTTTTCGCCGGCTTCGTTCATGGATAGCTCGACTGACGAGTTCCTTTCCGGTCCCTGACTCTCCTGTGATCATCACGGTCGCCTCGGTAGGTGCCACGACCTCGATGAGTTTCACGACCTGTGCGATGGTCGGACTCTGGCCGACAATGTCTCCAAACGACTCCGATTCGGACAGTTCTTCCCGCAAGTAGGTGTTTTCGGCGGCCAACTGAGCACTCAGCCGCTCGATCTCTTCGAAGGCTCTGGCGTTCGCGATGGCCGTTCCGGCATGGTCGGCGATCATGCGAAGCCAGTCGGGTTCCCCCCGAGGGATCTCGACTCGCGTGAATACCCCGAGAACACCCAACACCTCTCCCTTGTAGGTAATCGGCTGTCCCTCAAAGCCTCGTATCCCTTCGAGCTGTGCCCACTCGGGGCGAGCAATCCAGTGTCGGTCCTCAGCAATCTCCCGGACCACAATGGATTCACCGCTTCTGGCAATCTGCCCGACCTTTCGGACCCCGAGGGGGAAACGGCGGAAACGCCCTTGCAAGTGGGACCAATCTTGTGACGAATCGGCCGTGGAACGTCCGGCACTCGCGACCAGGTGAAGGCAGGACGTTCGGTCGGGACATTCCTCACGCATCGGACAGGAGGCGCAGATATCGCCCGGCTTGATGAGCCAGATACGGGTAAGAGCGATGTGCGGGCGTTCAGCTAGTCGTCGGACAACGAGGGATAAGAGCGTGCTCAAGGTCCTCTCCTGCGCCATATCAAGCAGGAGACTCTTCAGCGACTCAAACTCCACTTCGTACTCGGCGGCCGTTTCCATGCTGAAGAAGATAGATTAATCCCGCAGCACGATGCAACGACCATTCGTGGCGAACGAAAGCTCGTTGCAGGACCCATAATCGATGAACTAAGAAAGTCCTCGTATTGCAATGGCTTCTGAATTGGGCATCCTTGGCACGTAATTTGAGTAAGCCTTAGAGTAGAACTCAATTCCACCCAAACGGAGGTGACAGCATGGCCGGTTCATCCATTATCGACAGCAGTGTTCATAACAGGCTTCAAGAACTGTTTGGCTACGTCCGGTCCGGACGCATCCTCGACGCCATCAATGAATTCTATGCCGAGGACGCGGTCATGCAGGAGAACAACGAACTGCCGACGGTCGGACGGCAGGCCAACCTGGAACGGGAGCGCCAATTCATGAACACGGTCAAGGAATGGAAACGCTTCGACGTCACGGCCTACGGTGTGGGCGATCACGTGACGTTTTATGAAACCGTGATGGACTGGATTGCGACGGACGGGACACCGGTTCACGTCGAACAGGTCGTCGTTGCCAGGTGGCGGGACAGCAAGATCGTCCACGAACGGTTTTATCACAATCCGTGACCCTGTGACGGCCGGAAGCATTGGTTGTTTCTGCGCTGCAGGAAAAGAAAGGACAACACTCATGACCAGAGTCAGGACCTCCCACCCTATGCGGTGGAAGCAAACAAGCAATATGTACAAATTTGTCGGATCATTAGGAAGCTTCTCAAGTCATCGCTTTAACAGTCTCAATGCAATGACCGTGTGTTCCGACTGAAAGGCTACGAACATGAGCACCACGATCCGTCCACCCTTCACCAACGACACCGCCCTGGCTAAGGTCCAGGCTGCGGAGGATGCGTGGAATAGTCGTGATCCGGAGCGGGTCGCGCTCGCTTATACTGAAGACTCGGAGTGGAGAAATCGCTCGGAATTCTTCCGAGGTCGGGAGGCTATTCGTGCCTTTCTTACCAGGAAGTGGGAACACGAATTGGACTATCGCCTAAAGAAGGAATTGTGGACATTTGGTGGAAACAGGATTGCAGTTCGCTTCGAGTACGAATGGCACGATAAGGAAGGCCAGTGGTATCGCTCGTACGGAAATGAGATGTGGGAGTTCGATGAGGAGGGTCTCATGACGCGGCGGTATGCCAGCATCAACGATGTCCCCATCCAGGAAACAGAGCGAACGGTATTTGCTCCTGATCGGTCAGCTAGCTCTCAATGCTGATGTGCGGCACCTCGGTCTCCTTCGAGTTGAGGACGCGGTGACACTCAAGCATGTGGTTCCGGTGCTAACTAGAAAACATAGCCCATCGCTGTTCAATCAGCCAAGTAGGTGATCGAAATGAAGCTAGCTCGTCCGGTCTTAGGGTACGAACATGGATTCATGCCGGGAAATGCGAATGGCCACGAGTGGCCTTGTATTCATTTTTCTGTCTGGTAAGGGGAATCGACATGAGGTTCAAAATACACACGAGTTTCACTGCGCCCCAGGACTCTCGGCGAATCTTGAAAGAGATCGAAGAGAAATACGGCTTCTTGCCGAACTTCTTCGGTGTCCTGGCTGAGTCGCCGGCAGCCGTCCAATCCTACACAGCCGTGAGTGATGCCCTTCAGCACTGCATGCTGACGCCAGTGGAACAGCAGATCGTCGCCTTGACCATCAGTGTCACGACCGACTGTGCCTACTGTGTAGCGGACCACTCGATTCTAGCTCAGAAGATGGGTGTTACAGAGAAGGTTCTCTCGGAGTTACGGGCGCAGAAACCCTTGTCGGATAAGAAACTGAATGCGTTACGAACCCTCGTGCTCTCAGTTATGAACCATCGAGGATGGGTGCCGAATGATGACCTAGAACAGTTTGCCAAGGCGGGGTACACCGAACGGCATGTCTTAGAAGTCATCACGTTCTTGGCACTCAAGATCATGAGTAATTATGTAAATCAGGTGGCCAAGACCCCGCTCGATTCTCGACTGGCTAGCCAGGTAGGAAGTCCCAAGGCCATCACTTCCGCGTGATAATCGATCGGTTTAGTCGGATCAAGCCAAGGGAGAAGTGGAGAACACGGTGAGGTAGCGCATTGGCTTGTGACAGGAGATCCTCTTCCATGCGATCCTTTACATCATTACTGACTGAAGTCCGCTCCTGTGCCCTCTGTGCGGAACATCTGTTGCATGGCCCCAGGCCAATCCTCCAGTTGCACCCGAACGCTCGCATCCTCATTGCTGGTCAAGCGCCAGGGAGAAGGGTTCACGAATCAGGCATACCCTTCGATGATCCCAGCGGTGATCGTTTACGTGAGTGGATGGGAGTCACACGTGAAGTCTTTTACGACCCGGAACAGATTGCAATTCTTCCGATGGGGTTCTGTTTTCCTGGCACTGGCAAGTCTGGCGATCTTCCGCCGCGGTCCGAGTGTGCACCTGCCTGGCGGGAACAACTGCTCAGTCACCTCCGTCACCTGAGGCTTACGTTGATCGTCGGCCAGTACGCGCAGGCATACCACCTCGGTCGCTCAAAGTCGTCACTCACCGAGACAGTTCAATCCTGGCGTACTTATTGGCCCGATGCCGTTCCGCTTCCTCACCCAAGCCCGAGAAACAACATTTGGCTTCGACGAAACCCGTGGTTTGAGGACGAACTTCTGCCTGCCCTGCGAGAGCAAGTCTCCAAGGTCCTTCGCCGATCTACCGTGTTCCCCTAAAATAATCCGAGAGCAATGAGGCCAGCGCACACGAATGCTATTACCTAAGTGCTCTCACTTCATGCCAGTGCGCCAAATTCACGCGTAAAGTCCGCGTAATTCAGAGAAGGAGACCATTCCAATTGGGGCTACGCAGCCTTCTGATGTGCATCGACCCGCGTTTCGTCTGTCATGGCCATTTTCTGGCACCAGCGAGCAAAGCCACCGCGCAGGATATTAGCATTCTGATGGGAAGCGAGCGCCTCCCGATTTCAGATGTGCTTCGGCTGCGGAGAATCGCGTTGTAAGCAACTTGTGATTGTCAATCGGGAACCGCTCCCAGCGTTGCAGACCACCTACACCTCATCGTTTCGCTAACAGTGCTTCTATCGTACGGCGCTTCAGCTCAGGAACCCGGTTCCTATGGCCGCTTGACTCCGTACCCTGGTACAGGGTGTATCGTCGAAGCCGAGGTCCATATGACGATAGAACTCAAGATTGGGCAGCTCGCGAAACAGGTGGGCGTGAATATCGAGACGATCCGCTATTACGAGCGATTGAACTTGCTTGCTCCTATGTCACGACTTCCATCCGGCTACAGGCTCTACAATAGAGATTCCCAACGGCGGCTGCGGTTCATCAAGAACGCCCAGGCGTTGGGCTTCACGCTCCATGAGATCGAGGAACTTCTCGATCTTAGGGCCAGCTCAAAGGCTCGGTGCGGGGATATCCAACGAAAGGCAGAGACAAAGTTGAAACACGTGGAAGCCAAGGTGAGTGACTTGCAGGCGCTGGCCCGAGCGCTTCGAGGCTTGATCCGGACGTGTCGAGCCGGCCGGCCCAGCGATCACTGCCCGATTCTGGCGAGTCTGGAAAATGAGCACAAGTTGCCAGGAAAAATGCGGCAGAGCAAATGAGCGAAGGCCGCGATTGATGGTTGGCGAATGACCTGCCTGCGTCGCGGACGACGCCTGTCTGCCAGGGCAGAGGCAGTCGGCAGGCAGGCCAATGACGGTTTTCGGGACCAAGCGAGTCCAAGATGTCCGCATGAAAAACGGTTTGCGGTTCTGTGTATTTTATGGTGGTGAGCCGAGTATGGACGTGGATCGACAGCCTGGTCATTTGACCAAAGGTGGGACGCCCACTATGGTCGGCGGGCTGGTGGCTGCGTTCTTCGCCTCGGTCTGTTGCATCGGGCCGGTGGTATTCGCAGCTCTCGGCGTGGGTGTTGGAGCCACAGGCTTTCTGGCCGGCACGGCTGAATTTCTGAAGGCGTTCTTGCCCTATCGTCCGGTCTTCATCGGCCTGACGCTCCTTCTGATGGGCCTCAGCTTTTATCTGGCCTACAGGCAGCCGAAGTCCGTGTGCGCGGAAGAGGCCGGATGCGCTGCTCGATCAGCGAGAGGGCTGAACCGGAAGTGGCTATGGCTGATAGCGGTCCTGGCATTGCTGGTGGTCTTGGCGCCTTATTGGTTAGCTCTGTGAGAATGGGAGTGACGCGTGAAGAATGAGCGTTCAGCCTGATGTGGCTGGCACGACTATTCGCTCTGAGTTATCCCTTGAAAAGGGAGGAGATCAGGTATGTGGCAAGTGATTCGGACATGTCTTCTTGTCGGAGTGGCGATGCTTCCGCTGACTGAGTTCTATGGTCTTGCGGCTGAGAACCAGGGGGTTCAGACGATGACCTTGCAGATCGACGGTATGACGTGCGGGGCTTGCGTCAAGGACGTCAAGACAGCGCTCGCCAAGGTCCTGGGCGTCAGCACGGTCGAGTTCAGAGTGGGAAAGAAGTGGATCTTCTTTTCCGATTATTCAGACGCGCGCGCGTCGGTGACGTTCGATGCGAACAAAGTGGGTACGGAGGCGTTGGTCAGGGCCATCGAAGGGGCCAGCAGCCCGCTGTCGGCGTACAAGGCTCGGCTGGTGCAGCCATAGCCGGCAGCTAACAGCGAACAGTTCACCCCCGGCTCTTCGCTACTTACCGGAGGCACTTTAGGCGAGAGGAAGGAGTAAAGCCGTTATGGATCAAACAACCAATGTTGAAACAGGACTATTCGCCGAACTCAGAAAGTTGAGTCCCAAGGTCACGGGCGGTCTTCTGCGTATGCGACAGGCGGCCTATCGAGATGCAACTGTGGCCGCCAAGTACAAATTACTTACCGCCATGGCCATCTCGATTGCGATCCGGTGTGAACCTTGTATTCGCGCCTACGTCCGGATGGCAGTTGACAAAGGAATCACGCAAGAAGAACTGATTGAATTCCTCGAAGTCGCGATGACGATGCAAGGTTGCCCCGGTGAGGAATGGGCTCTCAAGGCCTATGTGGCCTATAAGGACTGTATAGACGGTCAGATGGGTTCAGAGGCGTCAACTTGTTGTAAGAATGACCATAGGAGACAGACAGATACGGAAGGTGATCATGAATAGGTATGCCGGTAGATTTCTTCTCCTCTCCCAGAGGAACAGTAGATTTGTGCGGTGCCGCTGATCGAGTGATTGTGTATTAGAAATGCCGTTGACGGTTGAGGTGGACGAGGGATAGACTAACACCATGCGATTAGGTTCCCATCACTCCCGATCTTTTCTCGCCGCGAGTATCGCAGTGTTCCTGTTGGCATTCAGTTTCAATGCCTACGCCTGTCTCCTGCCGTTGGCGGGGACTACCGATGCCTCAATGGCCAACGGTTGTTCAACTCCTGTCGAACAACCGAGTCGGCAATTATGTGACGCCTTCAAGATCTTGGGAGTCGAATCCCAGGCTCAGTCGTCATCGTTGCTCGTGGACCATCATTGGTCGGCAGACCATGCGTTACCTACGCTTCCAACGGTGAGCCCTCGGCTCGTACGAATTTTCAGTCTATATCGCAATTTTGAATCGAGTTCTCCTCCGCATCAGTCTCTTCCAAGCACAGTGCTTCGTATCTGATCTCTCCGGTTCTTCCTTATCCCGTTTCATCATCGCGTGATCTGCCCAGCGCTCGGTCCCGGCTCATTCAATCGCTTCTTCTGTAGCAGACGAGGCCAGCGACAGTCGTGGGCAGGAAAGCATTTGGGGAGGACCATCCCATGACTCGTTCAATTCGGGTGTTGTTTGCCATAGCAGTCGTGAGCGCAACTTTCTGGATAGGTGCAAGTCATGTCGCCTATGCCATCGATCAGACTACACAACCGGCGTTGGTGTTACCGGATTTGATCCCAGAAGCCTTGGCCAGAAATCCAGAGCTTGTCGCGGCGCGCAAGCAATGGGAAGCTGCCACGAATCGGATTGTCCAGGCCCGGTCGCTGGACGATCCCACCCTGTCAGTCCACTTGTGGAATTTCCCGCAGACCTTCAATGTCACGAGGGCGGACAACAGTATCTTCGGTCTCTCGCAGAATTTCCCGTTCCCCGGCAAGCTGGCTCTGAAAGGCGAAATCGCGCGGCGGTCAGCCGAGATGACCGAACAGGCGCTGCGCGCCAAGGAACGGGAACTGGTGGCCCGTCTCAAACAGGCCTACTACGAGCTGTTTCTCGCGCACAAGGCGATCCAGATTCATCATGCACAGGTCGAATTGCTCAGGCAGTTCGTCGAGATTGCGAACGCGAAGTTCCGGACTGGAAAGGGATCGCAGGCTGATGTGCTCAAGGCTCAGGTCGAGCTGTCAGTGTTGCAGCAGCAACTTCCCGTTCTGGAACAACGTCGCGAGACCACTGCGGCACTGCTGAATACGCTTCTGGACCGAGAACCCCTATCACCTCTGGGCATTCCTCAGAAACCATCTCTACTGCCGATCGACACCACCATCGACGACCTACATCGTCTCGCCTTGAACGCCAGACCGGAATTAAAAGCCGTTGAACTGGCGGTGCAACAGAGCGAGCAGTCTCGCGCGCTGGCCCAGCGTCAGTACTACCCGGACTTCAATGTGACGTTTCAGCGCTTCCAGAATTTTCAGGCCCATGACGGATTTGGCGCCTACGTCGCGATGACCGTGCCGTTCGCCTTCTGGACCAAACCAAAGTATGACGCCGGCGTCCAAGAAGCCGCGGCGTCCGTTGCAGCTGCACGGGCACAACAGCATACGGTAGAAAACCTGACTCGTTTTCAAATCAACGATCTCTTAGCCAAGGTACGGGCGAGTGAACAGGTGGCGACATTGTATCACACGACGATCCTGCCCCAGGCCGTGCAGAACCTTGAAGCAGCGCGAGTGGGGTATCGTAC
>JAHBWR010000125.1 GCA_019636875.1 Nitrospira sp. | reverse complement strand
AGGAAAAAGATGCGGAACATCAGCACGGCGACCTCACGGCCGGAGTAGAGTGAGACTTTCCGCGAGGACGTTTCCATCGGGTGCTTGGTTAGGATCGTGAATTGAAGCCTGCGCTGCCGTCCCCACTGTTTCAAGTGTTTGCTGAGTCGAATTTCGTCTAACGCATAGAGCTCTTGGTCGAATCCACCGACCTCCTGAAATGCGTCACGACGAGCGACGACTAGTGCCCCAGCGGCCCAGCGATTGAGAACCGAGACTCTGGTCCAGAACTGCAGTGTCAGATTTGCCCACCAGGGCAAGCCGTCCATGCGCAGCGTGCTGCCACATCCCACGTACTTTCCTGACTCAACCATCTCTAGAATGTCGGCAAGCAGGCCGGGATTGAGCAGACTATCGGCATCCAAAAACAACAGCCACTCTCCTGTTGCTCGAGCAGCCCCCGCGTTTCGTGCCCGTCCGATTTGATTGATCGGTTCGAAGATGACTTCTGCGCCGGCCTGTCCAGCGAGCTCCGCAGTCTTATCCGTGGAATTATTGTCAACGACGATCACTTCTGAGGTGAACCCAGGTTTGGCGTTAGCCGCAGTTGCAGCAGTGACCGACCGCAAGCACTGTTCGATCAGGCGTTCTTCGTTAAACGCTGGGATGATGATCGAGAGATGCATGATTGCTATCATGCCATACCTATCGCAAACTCTGAAATGGGCAACCTGTCATGTGTCGGTGAGGACATAAGAAAGTAGTCGCGGTGCCCGTCTTTCTCGTACGTGGTAAGATGCCGCTGATGCAGCTTCCCGAATTCCATCCGATTATCTCCCAGTGGTTTTCCTCACAGGTGGGTGAGCCCACTGATGTTCAAGTCGAAGCCTGGCCGGCGATTCAGTCCGGGTCGGACGCCTTGATTGCGGCGCCCACAGGGTCCGGCAAGACCCTCGCGGCTTTTCTCTCCTGCATCGACCAACTCTTCAAACAGGCCCTCGCACGAGAACTTGATGATCACACCCATGTCCTGTACGTATCGCCGCTGAAAGCGCTGAGCAACGATATCCAAAAAAATCTCAAGAAACCGCTAGCTGAGATCGGGCAACTGGCGATGGAAGCCGGGCTGCTGATGCCGGAGCTGCGTGTGTTGGTCCGGACGGGTGACACGCCAATGGCGGATCGTCAGCAGATGCTCAAGCGGCCGCCCCATATTCTCGTCACAACTCCGGAGTCACTCTTCATTTTATTAACCGCTGAAAAGAGCAGACGACTGTTACAGACAGTACGAACGGTGATCGTGGATGAAATTCACGCCTTGGCTCCGAACAAGCGAGGTGCGCATCTCGCGCTGTCGCTGGAACGGCTGGAGACGCTCACATTCGCCAAGCCTCAACGTATTGGTCTCTCCGCTACACAACGTCCCATCGAGTTAGTCGCAGAGTATCTGGTGGGGTCTCGCCCTCGCCCAAAGATGATCGATGTCGGCCATCGACGTGAGCTGGACCTCGCGGTAGAGGTACCAAAAGACGAATTGAGTGCCATCGCTACGAATGCGGTCTGGTCCGAGGTGTATGACCGAGTGGCGGAACTTGTCCGTCAACATCGCTCGACGCTGGTGTTCGTCAATACCAGACGGTTATCGGAGCGAGTCTCGCATTACTTAGAGGAACGGCTGCAAGACCTTGGCCCCGATGCGGTAGCGGCTCACCACGGCAGCCTTTCTCGAGAGATTAGGCTCGGGGCGGAAGAGCGATTGAAAAGCGGCAAGACCCGCGTGGTGATTGCAACGGCCTCGCTAGAATTGGGCATCGACGTCGGCACCGTGGACTTGGTCTGCCAGATCGGCTCTCCTCGCGCCATTGCCACCACGTTGCAGCGGGTTGGGCGCGCAGGCCACTGGATTCACGCCATTCCCAAGGGTCGTCTCTTTGCCATGACCCGGGATGAACTCCTGGAGTGTGCCGCGCTCGTGCGGGCCATTCGCACCGGAGTGCTGGACCGGATCGAGGTCCCTCCCGCGCCGCTCGACATTCTTGCCCAACAGCTGGTCGCCGCTGCTGCGACACAGAGCTGGAGTGAGGACGAACTATTTACGTTGTGCCGGCGGGCCTATCCCTATCGAGGCCTGCTGCGAGGGGAATTTGATGCTGTCGTGCGGATGCTGGCAGATGGTATCGCCACGAAGCGCGGCCGGGGGCTTGCGTATCTCTACCACGATCGAATCAATCATCGGCTCAAGGGGCGACGTGGCGCACGGCTGGCAGCGATCACGTCCGGTGGTGCAATTCCCGACACAGCCAACTATGCCGTCGTTGCGGAGCCGGATGGGACCGTCGTCGGATCGGTCGACGAAGACTTCGCCGTTGAAAGCCTGGCCGGGGATATTATGTTGCTAGGCAATACGTCGTGGCGCGTCAAGGGAGTGGAAGCCGGGAAGGTCCGTGTCGAAGATGCGCAGGGAGCGCCGCCGAACATTCCATTCTGGCGCGGGGAGGCTCCCTCGCGGACGGCGGAACTTTCTTTGGAAGTGGCAAGCCTTCGGCAGGCAATTCCGGACCAGGCTGGCGCATCGGTGTCAGCCATGCAGTGGTTGAAAGAGGACTGTGGTCTTGATCCACGCGGAGCGCAGCAGGCCATCGAGTATGTGCTAGCAGGAAAGATGGTCCTGGGAGCGGTGCCGACGCAGGCCACCATCGTTGCGGAGAGGTTTTTTGACGAGAGTGGTGGAATGCAGTTGGTGATTCATGCTCCTTTCGGTGGCCGAATCAATAAGGCGTGGGGATTAGCACTTCGGAAACGTTTCTGTGTGACGTTCGACTTCGAGTTGCAGGCTGCGGCGACCGATAACGGCCTCGTCATTTCCCTCGGCGAGAAGCACAGTTTCCCGCTGGAATCGGTGTTTGGCTATCTCCACTCGAAGACGGTTCGTGAGGTGCTGGTTCAGGCTGTGCTGCTGGCTCCGATGTTCACTACGCGCTGGCGGTGGAATGCCTCGCGATCGTTGGCGCTGTTGCGATTTACCAACGGCAAGAAGGTTCCTCCGCAAATTCAGCGGATGAAATCCGAGGATCTCCTGGCGGCCATTTTCCCGGATGCCATTGCCTGCCAGGAGAATCTGACAGGGGAGCGGGCGGCGCGACAGATTCCGGACCATCCGTTGGTCAAGGAAACGCTCCGCGATTGCTTGACTGAGGCGATGGATGTCGAAGGATTAACGGCAGTGCTGCAACAGATCGAAGCGGGTCAGATCCGTTGTCTTGCGGTCGAGACGCCGGCCCCGTCCGTCTTCAGCCATGAAATTCTGAACGCGAATCCCTATGCCTTTCTCGATGATGCGCCGCTGGAAGAGCGTCGAGCGCGAGCGGTGGAAATGCGGCGAACGTTGCCGTCAAACCTGGTCGGGGAAGTCGGGGCGCTCGATTCTGAGGCCATCGATGAAGTCGTCCGTGAGTCTTGGCCCGTTGTCCGCGACGCCGATGAGCTCCATGACGCGTTGCTCACGCTGGTCTGGGTTCCTCATGAGACGGTCGCTGAATGGCAGCCGTTCCTTCCAGAGTTAATCGAGTCTGGCCGCGCGGTGGAACTCATGGCAAGTGGATGGGTGGCGACTGAGCACCGAGAGAAAGTCGAACGGGCATTGGTGGGAGACGATGACGAGGCATGTGATGGCATTCTGCAGGGGTGGATGGAGAGTACCGGACCGACGACCGTAGATGAGCTCGCCACGCGTTTGCAACTACGAGTCGAGCCGATCCAGTCAGCGATGGTGCGACTCGAAGCTTCCGGCCAAGTTCTTCGTGGCCGCTTTCGGCCGTTCTCAGCACGAGCGGGTGACGATGCGCCCGAATGGTGTCACCGCCGGTTACTTGCGCGTATTCATCGGCTGACGATTGGAAGGCTGCGCAAGGAGATCGAGCCAGTCACGGCGGCTGACTTCATGCAATTTCTGCTGCAATGGCAGCACCTGTCACCGGGATCTCGGCAACATGGTGAAGCCGGTCTCTTGCGGGTCATTCAGCAGCTGGCTGGATACGAGGCGGCCGCATCTTCATGGGAGTCGCAGCTCATGAGACTGCGCATGGCCAAGTATGAGCCCGAATTCCTGGACCGACTCTGTTTGAGTGGAGCGGTAAGCTGGGGGCGCCTCTCGCCTCATCCGATGTTTTTGCAAGTGGGAGAATTGAATCGACGCCGCATCGTGGCCACGAGCCTTGCTCCGATCACCGTCTTTCCTAGGGAAGACAGTGAATGGTTGATGCGTGTGTTTCACGGCGAAGCGGCAGTCAGCGGCACGAATCCCTACGCCCAGTTGAGTGCGGTGGCCCAGGATGTTCGACGTTTGCTGCATGAACGTGGCGCCAGCTTCTTTGCCGACCTGGCGAAGGGGACCAACCACCTACCGGCGGAAGTTGAAGGTGCGCTGTGGGAACTGGTCGCAGCAGGGATCGTGACGGCCGATGGGTTTGATAATCTTCGTGCGCTCATGGACCCACATCGACGTCGGGCCGAGGGGCGAGAGCGGGCTCGCCGGCCACGGTATTCAGCCGGACGGTGGTCGTTGCTGAGGCAGTTCTTGGAAACCAGCGGGGAGCGAAGCCAGTCAGAGAGCGTACGGTCCCCTGTCATCGAGAACGCGGCTCGTCAACTGTTGCGCCGCTACGGCGTTGTCTTCCGCGATTTGCTCCAGCGGGAATCGCTGGTTCAATCGTGGCGTGATCTTCTGGTTGTGTATCGCAAGCTTGAATTGCAAGGTGAGGTACGAGGCGGACGATTTGTAACCGGATTCACCGGTGAACAGTTCGCCCTGCCGGAGGCAGTAGAAGCCTTGCGCGTGTTACGCAAGAGCGGTAACCCGAATGCCGGAGTAGAGGTGAAACTGTCTGCCTGTGATCCACTGAACCTGGCAGGAATTGTGTTGCCGGGACCGCGCGTTCCCGCGGTCCCCACGAACTTCCTCGTGCTCAAAGATGGTGCTGTCGTACGAACGGTGATCGGGCGGCAAGCTGAGGGCACGGGTACCGCACAGGCACGGATCGGCACCCAAGCCGTATAACGCCTTCACTGACCGTTCAGTTACCGAAGAAAAGCTCTGGAGGTATTCCGAAGCAGCGTCAGCAGTGCGGCTGGATCTTTCTCGACCGCCTCGGCATAGCCGGCCTGAACGGTGGAGAAAAACATCGGTCGTTGCTCCTCTGGAACGCCCAAGAGTCTGCTCACTGATGACAGGTATTCACCTCGTCCGGCTGCCACGTCTTGCTGAAGATTGTCTTGATTCAAGGTGACAAACGCCGTGGTTTTGAAGTCGGGCTTGATCTGACCGTCTTCATTCCACCAGGCCTGTCCTGATGTGGTGCCGGTGATGTTCGACGTCGTATCGGTGATTTCTTTCAATGTCGCTTTTATCGTGCAGCCGGTTGTGCCAACAATCACACTGACTCCGACGATCACCAGACTTCCGAAAAGATTTCGCATGAACGCCTCCTTGGCATAAGGACTACAAAGTTGCTTTGACTATATATAGCATACTGTTCCTTAAGTTCAGCCATTTCCATGCCGATAGAGGAATGCCAGAGGGCTCAATCCCAAGGAGAAAGTAGGAACCGCGCATGCAGAGTCAATCGCTAACGAGCATCGATCCTCACCGGTTTTTCGATCTCCGTTCGACGCCCGATCATGGAGCGCTCAGATTGGAGACGGGCATCACTGGGGTGACGGCCTCTAGTGAGTTTTCCGGTCGCCTGACCGTGAGGACGGAAGAGGGCGATACTATTACACTCGGAGCGGACCTCGACACAAGTTTTCATGCTGGTCACTTCTACGCTCATGAAGGTGTTGGACAACAGAAAGTTGGCATCGGTGCGGAGTATTCCCACTATTCCTTGCGCCGAGAATTTGGTATCGCTGTCGAAGGCGACCTCAATGAGCAGGAGCTCGGCGATCTCCACACGCTCGTCCAAAAGATCTCAGGTATCTTTCATGGATTTGTTGAAGGGCAGGATGAGCAGGCCCTTGTACAGACGGCCGCACTTGCCGAGCGATTTGGCCAATTGACGACGCTCTCCAGTCTGGACCTCAGTGTTGAGGTGCTACGATCCGTTACCGTGGTGGCGGCATCGGCCTATACCCCGGGTGGGGCGCCTGTGACGGCGGCGGCGATCCCGCTGCTGTCCAACGGTACCACGGCGCCCACCCCGTCATTCGATTCATTTGAGGGTGATGGTCTCTCCGTGTTGGGGAAGGAGAGTCAACTCGAGTCGCTCCTCCAACAGGTCTTTGATGCTTTGAAGGAAGCAGAAACCGAATTGCTGAAATTTCAGACGTACCTTACAGATTTCTTTGAGCAATTGCACAAAGATCTCCTTGAAAGGTTAGATGGTTCTGGGAAGCCCAAGGACGACGAGCAAACCCAGTCGCCGGAGCACTCATCCTCAACAATCTCCAACCCGAATCTCTTGACCGCCTACAGCTCGGTGGATTTCGATACCTTGTCCTTCTCCATCCAGAGCTAAGTTGCCAAATCCGAATTGAGCTGATGGTTGGAGCGAGTGGGCGAGACCTGTTTGAAGCCTCGCCCGCCTGCGTGTGATCTAGTTGTTCCAGATCCGCTGATACCATTTCTGCTCCTCACCTGTCGGGAGCGAGGCCAGATTCATCGCGTGCCGTATCTCGCCGATGTTCCATCCAGTCAAATTGGCCAATGTTTGGGCTTCACGTTCATAACGTTCTCGCAATTGTTGCCGGTAGGTTGTGGCTGCCGGACAGTCGTCCGTTCCAGTCCAGGCGTGGCGGAGGATGTATCGAGCCTGGAAATTATTCCGATCCGACGTTTCCAGGAACATCAGATCTTCTGGAAAGTGGGCGGCGTCGTAGCGAACATGCAGACGAGTGAGAAATACGTTCTGCGCCTGCGGCATGACGCCTCGTCGCTGTATGATGGCTGGGCCGTCCTGCCAAAACACGCCAAGACTGCGCAGCTCCTCAGCCGAGAGTGGGTTGGCGGCGCAGGGATCGCACCAGTTCATATCCCAGGCATATTCGAGAAAAACGCCTCGCTCACTCTCGCGTTTCACTTGTTGGGTGAACAGATCCTTATAGAAGTCGCCGAACTTGTCTTTCACGTAGAGCGGAATGTCCTGCGCGTCCGGTAGGCGGACCGTTCGATAGTTTGTCGTTTCAACCCGACCTTGCTTGGTTAGCATGTAGATGAAGAGTTCTTGAGCTCCTTCGGCATTCACGGTCCCGAGCCGAATCGGTAACATAAACTTTGGCGACTCAAACGCGATCTTGAGAGGGCGGAGATGAGTAAAGCCAAGCTTCGACTGCTCCACGAGGTTTACTCTTGCGATAAAGAACTTCATATTCTGTTTGAGGTAGCTCTGTAATACTCTTGATGCACCTTGCGGAATCTTGTACCCATTGCCGTTCAGCCAGGTTTCAAGCCCGTGGCTCTCTTTGGCCGAGAGAATCAGGATGTCGTACTCACCGACCTGATACTGCGCTTCGACTGTGACGCCGAGTGCCTTCTTTTGTTCGAGTCGAGCCGGTGCTTCGGCTGACTTGGCCATCATATCCATGGCCCGGCTTTCGGGATATGGCATCTGGCAGGGATTGGGATCGAAGTATTCGACCAGCCGTGGTGCCGAATAGTCCGCGAGATGTTTCAGGACGGCTGCATTGCCGACATGAATCTGGTCCTTCTCCAAGACAGTCGGCACCGGCACGACCATCGCAAATTCTTTGACGTCGCCCTTGAAGTCATTGGCCATGGTGATGACGGTTTTGTTGTCGTGGCGGGCGATTGCGACTTCTGACGCCTTGTTAAAGAGCTTGGTATCAGCTTTCCCGACGTAGAATCCGCAGAAAGCTGAGGCGTGGGTGTCCCAGAGGATTAGATTGACGACCAGTGTGAATAAGGGAATGAGTACAGGGATCATGCGAGCCTCCTTTGTGATTGATACGATGCTGTTAAGGGTATGGATAGGGCCGTTCGATCAGTCGTGGGCTTGGACCAGTCGTATCGAATACCGGGAAATAGACGATCCAGCATCGGAACACATGGTGCACACGCGATGAGTCCCCAGAGTGGTCCGTTTGGTGTGAAGAGCCCGAATTGAATGTAGAGAGCGGCGAACGCGACGATTAGTGCAAAGAGGATACGGCCCGTTCTTGAGTCAGGCGTTGTCTTCGGGTCTGAAATCATGAAAAAAGCAAAGATGAGAAGCGCACCGCTTTCGATCTGGTGCAGTGGAATCGCCAGTGGATCGCCAAGCCACAGGGCTCGCATGACCAGCAAGCCGATGTAGAAGACAAGAAAGGCGAGGGTGACATCAGCCCTCGCCGCTCGGGTGATGACAAGACTGCCGAGGCACGCGATCAAAAATCCGAACCAGGCGGCCTGTCCCCACTGTCCCGATGAAATCCAGCCGAGGCCGCTTGTGAGCAGGACGACCAGTGCCAGATTTGTGGGGTTGAAAATGTGCTTGTCGTTCCAGCGGATGATAAACTTGCTGCTGATCGCGATGAACGCCGCCAGAGCAGCTGTTGCAAGGTCGTTGGTCCGAAGGAGTAAGCAGAGGGACAAAGACGAGATCAGCGCGCTCTTCGGATCGAACGATGGTACGTCGAAATACTTCGTGGCGGCATATTGAGTCAGTTGTGCTGTGCTGAGTGTGACGATGACTTGCCAGATCGGCAGGTCGAAGTGGAGGAAGACCAGTCCATAGAGTAGCAGAGTTGAAAGGCTGACGATTTGATAGAGGCGGGGATCGCGCCATAAAGAGGGTCTAATCCGCTGGTATGTGTCCTTGTCGTGCCCCATGGAATCCTCCTCCGGCTCGCCATGGCTTCGTGGCGGCTTTCACCAGAGGATATGGGATGAGGAAAGAAATCCTTTCAGAAGGAACTGAGAAATACACGACGTTGACAAGTCATTGAG
>JAHBWR010000124.1 GCA_019636875.1 Nitrospira sp. | reverse complement strand
AGTGCAAGAGCTTGATCGTGAATGGATGCCAATCTGAGAGTCATCGGAGGAAAAATCCAAAGGCCGCAATCGAGATGTTCAATGTAAGACAACTACGGGCGAAAGCCTTATCCCGCCCCTCCCCCCGCCCCAATCTCTCAAAATCGGTCTTACACCACTCTACTGCGGACACAGATCCAACCCCCCAGATGAAAGAGACCACGCCTGTTCGCCAAAGTGAAAGAGGGTTAACGAGTCGGCTTCGAGACGGTCTCGAGCGTGTTGCATTTGTCGGCCAGCAGGCTACGATGCACCCGGCTAGGTATTTGCTGAACGCAGTGGAACGGCAAGCGGCCCGAGTAGGCGGAAGACGAAACGTTTCGTGATCAATAGGGAATTCTGGAGGCTATGGGTACATGTCGTCACACGCGATCCCTCTCTACCGAGCATGACCGGTGCTTCGTCCCTATCGTAATCGCCACACCCACTCGCATGGTTGACTTGCACGGCAGGACAAACGTCGCTACAGTCGAACGTTCATGATAGGCGGGGCGTGGTGACACGCATGATATCCAGGAGAAAGGCGAACCGACGTGAGCAGAAAATCAATCAAAAGCGACGTAGCGAGACTTGACCGACTGAAGGATCAGGACATCGACTATTCGGACATCCCACCGCTGAACTCCTCATTTTTCGAGAAGGTAACCGAGGCATGGCCACCGGCGAAGCAACAAGTCACGGTGCGTCTCGACGTCGATGTGCTCTACTAGCTCAAACTGCATGGGAAGGGCTATCAGACGCGGCTGAACCGCATCCTGCGTGCAGCCATGGAGTATCAGGCTCCTCGCCATCCACGCATGCCGAAGAGTCGTACACGATCGCGCCGGCGCCTCCATGCGGCGTAACGAAGGAGAATCTCGTCGTCATCTGAGCAAAAGCTACTCAATACCGACTGACGCCCTGACATGGTGAACCTCGGATCCGCTTCCGAATGGTTTCATCCTCATTCTCGATCTTCCGAGGAAGGGATGGAGTGCGAAACGGCGGCGGCGCGGTGCCTTGGGATCGACTGCAAGACACATCGGGCCGAGCTTCAGAAACCCTGTCTACTTCCTAAACGTCCGGATGTAATCCAACACCGCTCGGCTCTCCTCTTCCGATAAGAGACGCTTCCAGGACGGCATGTTGGGTTTTCCCTCATGGATGGTTCGGAGTAGCGTCGCGTCGGACTTGTGTGTGGTGGATGGGCTTGTGAGATTCGCCGGGTCCGGCCCCAGCATCATGTACCCCTCTCCTGTCCCCTGTGGCCCATGGCAACCGGCGCAATGTTTGGCAAAAATCATTTTCCCACGGACATCGCCGCCGACTCGTGCGTCAGGCTCCGTCTGAGCCCCGATCGCACGTGGCGCTACTAGAGAAATCAGCACGATGCTTACGGCAATACCCATGATCATGTTCCGTATCCGCATTCTCATGACTTGGTCCTCGTCTAGCCTTGTTCTGTCATCACGTCGACGGTAGGCTACCCCGTTGGTGGGAGAGTCGCGGCTCACCATTGCCATGGGGAGTATCGATGACTGGCGCTTGTTGGTCATGGGGCGCTCCTCCTTGCGCAGGACCGGAAGGCGATGACCCCTGAGATCCCTCCTCCAGCCAACGATAGAGCACCGGCAACATGATCAACGTCAACAACGTTGAGCTTACCAGGCCGCCGATCACGACGATCGCCAGCGGCCGCTGTACTTCAGACCCGATTCCTTGTGCAAATGCGAGTGGAACCAGTCCCAACAGCGCGACCAGCGCCGTCATGAGAACAGGGCGCAATCGTAGCAACGCTCCCGATGTCACCGCCTCATCCAGGCCATGACCATCGTCGCGAAGTTTATTCATATAGGACACCAGGACAATCCCGTTCAGCACGGCCACGCCGAAGAGATTAATGAAACCGACCGAGGCGGGCACACTGAGATATTCTTTCGTCAACCAGAGCGCGACCACCCCACCGATCAAGGCAAACGGCAAGTTTAGGATGATCAGGGCCGCCTGACGAAGCGAATTGAAGGTCGAATAGAGCAACAGGAAGATCAACGCAATGGTGATCGGGACAATGATGCGCAGTTTGGCCATGGCTCGTTCCATATTCTCGAACGAACCACCCCATATCACTCGATACCCGATGGGAAGATCGACTCGCTGCTCAATTTTCTGCTGCGCCTCCGCGACCAGGCTTCCGATGTCTCGATCTGACGTATTGAACCCGATCGACACATACCGCTCAAGCTGATCGCGACTGATGCGACCGGGCCCCTCCTCCAACTGGACGGTGCCCAAGTCCTCCAGAGGAATCAACGCGCCGAAATGATCACTCACCCGAATATTACTGATAGTTTCCACGCTGTCACGGTATTGCTCAGGAAACCGCACGACGAGATCGAACCGCTGTTGTCCTTCGTAGACGCGCGTGGCGACTTCTCCGCCGATCGCCGTCGTAATAATTTCACGGACATCCGAGACATTGATCCCGTGCCTGGCGATCTTCCCTCGGTCAATATCGATCGTTAGATACGGCTGTCCGAACAGCTGCTCCACCTTGATGTCCCGCACACCTCGAACGGTCTCCAGCACCTCGGCGATTTCCTGTGCCTTGTCCCGCAAGATCTCCAGATCGTCTCCGAACAGTTTCACGGTAGCTTCCGACCGAACACCTGAAATCAACTCATCGACTCGTTGTTGGATCGGTTGACTGATAAGGAACGTGGCGCCAGCCACATTGGTCAACCGCTCGCGGAACTTTTGGACTAGTTCAGTTCTCGTCTTGGCCGTCGTCCATTGATCAAGAGGCCGAAGGCGGACGACCGGATCGCTCTCATTCGGCTCCTGTGGATCGTTCCCCAATTCCGTTCGACCGATTTTCGAGACGACCATCTCCACTTCCGGAAACTCCATGATCGCTTGCTGCATACGCTTTTCAATCTCGATCGAAGCAGGGAGCGACACACTCGGGAGACGAATGGTTTGCGGGGCCAGCGTTCCTTCATTCAGAATCGGGATAAATTCGGTCCCGAGCGACGGGATCAATGCCAGTGCGCCGACCAGGGCTCCGACGGCAAACACCAGCACGACGTTCCGATGTCCTAGCGCCCATCGAAGGGCGGGAGCATAGACACGTTTGGCTTGTCGGACAACCCATGGATCCTCCTCACTTCCCTGCCTCAACGCCAGCGAACAAAGCACGGGGGACAACGTGAGCGACAAGACGAGCGACACCAGCAGTGCGATCATAATGGTATACGCCAGCGGTTTGAACATCTTGCCTTCCATCCCCTCTAAGGACAGAAGCGGGAAGAACACCAAGATAATGATCAGAATCCCGAAGACGACCGGCTGTCCAACCTCCATCACCGCTTGCGTGACGAGCTGAAGCCGCGGGATCGCAGCGGATGAGTGGTGCGACAAATGGCGGTAGACATTTTCAACAACGACGACCGACCCATCGACGATCATGCCGATCGCGATGGCCAGTCCTCCAAGAGACATCAGATTCGCCGTCAATCCTGTTTGCCCCATGACGATGAACGTCGCAAGCGGAGCCAGCACTAATGTTCCGACGACGATCAATGCACTACGCAAGTTTCCGAGAAAGAGGAATAGCACCACGACGACGAGCGCCACTCCTTCCGCCAGCGACTTATAGACGGTATTCAGCGCCGCGGTGATCAGTTCGATTCTGTCGTAAAAAGGGACGATCCTCAGGCCATTCGGCAGTAAGTTCTTCGCATGGATGTCATCCACTCGTGACTTGATCGCTTCAACGACATCCCGGGCATTCCCTCCGCGCAACATCAGCACGATTCCGCTGACGACCTCACGATCCCCATTCAATACTGTAGCTCCATGCCTCACCGCATGGTCGATCACGACGTGTGCCACATCTGACACGAAAACCGGTGTCCCTCCGGTCTCTTTGACGACGATGCGTTCGATATCCTCCAGTGAATGGATCAGGCCCATCCCACGGACGATATATTTCTCGGCATGCTTTTCCAGAATATTGCCGCCGGCGTTGGCATTATTTCTGGCCACGGCGCCAAAGACATCGTGAAGCGTGAGACCATATTTCCTGAGCAAATCCGGCTCGACCAGCACCTGATACTGTTTGACATAGCCACCCATTGAATTGACGTCGATGACTTCGGGCGTGCCTTTCAGAATAGGACGAATGACCCAATCTTGAATCGTTCGTTGTTCGATCAAACTCTGATGCTCAGCCTCCTGGCTTGCAGCCGTTCCCCTTCCATCCTCTAAGTAATACTGAAAGACCTCCCCCAGTCCTGTGCTATTCGGCACCAACATGGGTTCGGCACCGTTGGGGAGTTGTTCCTCGACTTCAAGTAACCGTTCGAGTACCAACTGCCTGGCCAGGTTGATATCCATGGAGTCGTCGAAGACGATCGTAATGAGCGACAATCCGACCTTCGTGAGGGAGCGCATTTCCGTGAGAGCGGGTACTCCAGCCAGCTGAAGCTCGATCGGGTAAGTAACCAAACGCTCGACTTCACCGGGGGAAAGCCCTGGAGCCTTGGTGACCACCTGCACCAGCACACTGGTCACATCAGGAAAGGCATCGATCGGGATGGTTCGAAAGGCGTAAATCCCTCCCACCCCAATCACCACCGCACAGATGATGACCAGCATCCGTTGCCGCAGAGAGATGTCGAGGAGGCGAGAGACCATTAGACGGGTTTCTTCAACAACTCGGATTTGAGGACAAAGGCGCCGTGCGTCACGACCGGTTCTCCTTCGTTCAGACCATCGAGGATGGAGGTCATCGTCCCATTGGATTCACCGATGTGAACTTCGCGGAGCTCGTATTCACCGGGGCTTCGTTGAATGAAGACGAAGGTTCGACCTTGATCACGTTGCAAGGCCGCTTCCGGTACAGCCAGCCGATCGGGCTGGGACTCGGAAAACAGTCGAATGGTCGCGAACATTTCCGGCTTGAGCCGCCCATCCGGATTCGGCAATTCCAACCTGAGCTGCATGGTGCGCGTCACAGGATCCAGCACATCTCCGACATAGGTAATCGCCGCCTTGAACGCTTCATTAGGATAGGCATTGATCCGCACCTCAACCTGAGTGTTCCCGGAGGCATGGACAGAATGGACAAAAGGGATATCTTTTTCCGGAATGTTGGCGACGATCCAGACTGCAGAGAGATCAGCAATGACAAACAGATTTTCGGTGGTCTCGACGACTTCACCTCGAGTCAGATTACGCCCAATGATGCGACCTGCAAACGGGGCGACGATCGGCACGACAGAGCGAATCTCACGACTCTGATCAAGACGACGCAGTTCTCCGGCGTCCATGCCGAGCAATTTCAATCGATCCCGCGACTCATTGGCTTCAGCCTGCGTACTCAACAGCTCCGCATGTCGACGTTGCGCCTCCGCTTCTCCGATGACTTTTTCCTGGAGCAGAAACTTCGCTCTGCCATAAGCCTGCTCCGCGACATGCAGTTTGGCCCGCGCCTTAAGATAGGCCGATTGAGCGAGACCCAGATCACTACTGTACAAAATTGCCAAGGGAGCATTGGTTTTGACCTCTTGGCCAAGGTCAGCGTAGACATCAACGACTCGCCCTCGTACCAAAGTCGTAATCTCCGCCATATTGTGTTGATTGGGCTGAACGATCGCGGGGAAGTCCCGATGGGTTCGAAAATCGCTCCGCGCTGCCGGCTGAACGACCAGTCCCACTCGTGACGATTCTTCAGCCGAAAGTGATATACGTCCCGGCGCCGTGTTCACAGGCGCCGGCTTACTGGCCACGACATCGGTCGGCGCTCCGTCACAACCCCCACCTATCGCCACGAGACCAAGGACTAGGCCGCACAATCCTCGGTTGCAGCTTCGTGAAGACACTCGCACAAATTCAAGCAGACCCTTCACAAGATACCCCCTACAGCCTGTTCAAGACGCGCCAATGAAACAGACAACGCATGTCTTGCTTCAGCATAATCCAGTAAGATCTGCCGTCGCACACGTTGCGCATCGAGCACCTCCAGAAGGCTCGATGCTCCCTGTTGAAAGCTAAATTGCGCGAGCCGCAGCGCTTCCTGCGCCTGTTTCAACAGTCCCTTGTCAAAGACCTCGATCAACTCTGCCGTGGTACGGACATCCTGATAATGCTGATGAACGGCCCGTCCCAGTTCATTCCGCGCTCTGAGTAACTCAGCCTCCTCGCGGCGCTTTGCCCCCAAAGATGCGGCGATTTCTCCTTGCCGTCGGTACCAGAGAGGGACAGGAACCGAGAGGCCTCCTTGAACTGCCTCTCGTCCGATTTCACGCCAGTAGCTCCCATTGACAGTGATGGTGGGCACACGAGCCTGTCGCTCGAATTCAATCTTCCATTCCGATTGTTCTACCGAATTTAGCAGACGTTGAATGGCAGGATGCTGCTCCATCATGCGCGCCATCAATCCCTCAATACTCAGCCCACGGGGGAGCATTCTGAATTCGCCCTCGACGGCATAGGCCGGCCCCAGTGCCCCCCCTGTCAGAGTATCGACAACCACACGGCTGATACGAACGACATTGTCCGCACGCGCGAGTTGTTGGCGGGCCTTGAGGACTTCAACCTCCGCCTTAATGGACTCGAACTGAGGCGCTTCGCCTGATATGACCCTCGCCTTCACGATTCGCGCCACTCCCTCAACCGTATCCAGATTCTGCCGCGCCAGATCGGCACCCTGCTGTGCCAACAGCAAGTCGTAAAACGCCACCTTCACCTGTGACATCAAATTCAGCCGAGTCTCCAGTAAACCGACGTTGGCCGTGGCAAGCCCATAATCAGCGACTTTTTGCCGAGCGGTCCGGAGTGCCGGCCATTCGACCGGCTGTCCGACGATCACGTTGTATTCAGTGAGTGACTGCCTGTCCAGAATCGGTCCGATCCCAACCCGCCCCGTATCCTGAAGATTTCCATGACCGCCGAAGCCGGTCACCGTAGGGTTGGGATAGGCGCCAGCCGCCGTCTGTTGGCCCTTTTGTTGTTCGATATTTCCTTCTGCCGACGACACTAACGGATTCTTCGCCAAGGCCAAATCGACAATCATATCCAAGCTATACACCTGTGGCAGAGACTCTGCAGAAGCTGGAACTACAATCAACCCCATACTCATGACTGACAGAAATGCGAGCACCAATACCATTGTCGAATCCTATCCCTTCTTACCCAACAGCGACAAAACCATACTAAGACGATTCTGCTCTCTTTATCAAATTTCTATGGCCTCGGAGGAAACTTCCCCGCCTTGTTCCCCTGTTGAGTGACACTGTAGCCCCCGAAAATAAAACGCCGCGATTGCCGCCGTCGCAGCAACATTGAGAGACTCGACTCCATTCGCCAGGGGAATGGAAAATTTGACGGGAGATGCCGCGACGATATCCGAAGCCAACCCCGCGCCCTCGTTGCCGAGGGCGAACACAAGGCGGTTCGGAATTTTTTGAATATCTCTTATGGAGACTATATCAGCCGAGGGGAGGACTGCCGAGTAAATTTCACATCTATACGAGGAAAATGACTGAATCTCCCACCCCCAAAAGATCGGGACATTCAGAATCGATCCGGCAGCGGCACGGACAACCTTTGGGCCGAAGGGATCGGCACAGTCTGCACTCAGCCATACCCCAGAAAGACCCAGCGCCGCGGCCGTTCTAATGATTGCTCCCACATTCGCTGGATCCTGAAGCCGATCGCCATAGATCCCGAGGACTTTCGTCTGGTTGAGAATCTGCGCTTCGTCCCATCGTGGCTGTCGAACGATCGCGAGTATCCCTTGCGGCCGTTCCACATCCGTCAACTTCTCGAATTCACGGTCAGCACACACAAACTGAGAGGCCAGCAATTGAGACCGCAGTTGCCGCTCGGCATCGGTCTCCGTACGGAGATAGCGTGGGCAGAGAACCAGACTTCGAAGAGAGCCTGCGTGTCGATCGATCAGATCCAGGCAGGACTTCGCTCCTTCGAGAACAAAGGCACCCTCTTGTGATCTGACGTTCTTCTCACGAAGAAGTCGACGGATCAGAGTGCCCTGAGAGCGAGTGAGGACCCGGAGATGCGTTGCTGCATCCACTAGAGCCCCAACATCGCTCCCAACGGGATAGGACGGAGAAGGAGAAGGCCGCCGATCACCGGCGCCTTCGTTCAGAGGCTGCTTCCGCGGCGCGGATTCGTTGAGCCCGAGCCTTGGCGCGCTTCAGTGCGGTTAATTTTCCACGTGTACGGGTCTGCTCAAACTGCAACTGCTCCAGCTGAGACTTCAGATGAGCCTTCTCTTGCTTGTGAAGACTGGCGCATTCCGCTTTCGAAAGCTGAGTCCAATCCCCGCTGTTGCGGGCACGCTTAATGCGTTCATCCAGCGACTCACGAAGTTGCTTAGCCCTCATCGTCATGAGAGATTTCAGCGCGTCTTGACGGCGCTGGACTTCTTCCTCTTCAGCCATGATGCCACGAATATCTGTTCCCAACATAAATCTCCACCTCCTTCACCACGAAAAACTTGCGCGCATTATACTCGATTTGGCATTCAATCGAAACCAACACGTAAGACATTGATATATAAAGATAATTTTAGATGGACTCGCGTTTGATTGAAGCCCAACCTTTCATTGTGTATCATCGACTCCATGCCGATCGGTATACAGATTCAGAGCTGGAGACGGTCGAAAAATCAGTCTGTCGAGTTGTTATCAGACACCGCTGGCATTCCCCACCAGCTTCTCGAGCAAATCGAATCCGGCCAAACGGACCCAACCATCGAGACAATCGAAGCGCTCGCCGGAGCGCTTGGTATCCCTCCCTCTTGGCTGTTCGATGTTCCCCAGTCATTCACCCATCTGTTTACCGATACGGATGAAGGGGAGGAAGTCGACACGGCGCAGATCGACCCGGTGACCGAACGTATCCTCGCTGGTACTCAAGCGGATCGATCGCTCTACGTGCTTCTGACGACGCTCATGCAGGCTGGTGATCCCAAACTCCTACGTGCCGCTGAAATGAG
>JAHBWR010000123.1 GCA_019636875.1 Nitrospira sp. | reverse complement strand
GCCGGGTCCGACGTCGCCAGCCGATATGTCTTTCCCGCCTTGGTAGAACTGGAGTCGGCGCACCTGCTGCCTCAAGATTTTCAAGTGTTGGCGGTGACCAGGAAGAAATGGCGAAATGTGGCTGTCTTCCGTCGGCATATCGAGGGGCAGGTGAAAGCGCGTCATGGAAAAATCAAGAGAACCGCCTTAAAACAACTGTTGGCGCGAGTCAGCCATGCATCGGCGGATCTGACCGATCCTCAACAACTCAGAGCGGTGATCGGGCCGTTGCAGGATCCCCTCGTGCTCTACTTTGGGCTTCCTCCCTCAGTCTCCGAGGCCATCGTGGAAAATCTCCATGATGTCCGGTTACCGCCGCAGAGCCGGGTGATGCTGGAAAAACCGTTCGGACAAGACAGGGAGTCGGCGCAATCGCTCAATCGGAAACTGCTCGAACTCTTTCCAGAACAGGATGTGTTTCGAGTCGATCATTTCTTGGGTAAACAGACCGTGCAAAATATTCTCGGCATTCGATTCGCCAATCGGGTGTTGGATTCGGCCTGGGACCGGCAGCATGTCGAGCGGGTCGAGATCGTGTGGGATGAGACCAATACATTGGAAGGGCGGGTGGGGTATTACGATTCGGCTGGGGCGCTCAAAGACATGATTCAAAACCACCTTTTACAGTTGATGTGCTTGGTGGCCATGGAGCCTCCTTCCTGCTTGACCGAATCCGAGTTGCGCGATCGCAAGATGGACTTATTGCGGGATATTCGATCGTTGTCGCGAGACGAGATCAAGGGGTGTACGACCCGCGCGCGGTATACGAACGGCAACATCAAGGGACGGCCCGTGAGAGACTATCTCAAAGAGCCCGGTGTCGATCCCGCACGTCAAACGGAAACGTTCGCGGACATTCGGCTGTTTGTCGACAATGAGCGTTGGAGAGATGTCCCATTCATCTTGCGAAGCGGAAAGGCCATGAAGCAAGACCGCCAGGAACTCACTATCTACTTCAGGCCGTCTCGGCACTCGACATTCGGATCTTCTCATGCCGTGAAATCCAATCAGCTGCGCGTAGGGCTGAAGGTGGATGAAGTAGGATTGTCCATCAATGTGAATGGCCCCGGCAATCCCTTGGAAGCCGACTCGGTCGACCTCCAGACGGAGCTTGCACCGGAACCGATGTCGGCCTATGCAGGACTGATCCAGGACGTGCTCAAAGGAGAATCGATCTTTTTTATCAGGAATGACGAGGCAGAGGAAGCGTGGCGGGTTGTCGATCCGATCGTGGAAGCGTGGAAGGATGATGTCGTCCCGTTGGAGTCCTATCGAGCAGGCACGCACGGACCTCAAAAATAGAAATGAAGGCCGACGCCGAACCAATGGGAGTGTTGCGTATAGAACTGGCCATCAGGGGAGGGACCCGCAAAATACTGCGCGAGGAGTTGTAGCTGCCGATTCCCAATCTTCGCGTTTTCAAATCGCACGCCGGCCATGATCGATTGGGCGATCGCCCAGTGCGACCGTTCATTGGATTGAAAATCCGCATAACCAATCGGGATGACGGATCCGCCCAGAAACGTGACGGGACTTGTGAACTCGAGACCCCATTGAGTCGAAATGGGGTCGACGTTCGATGGATCGCGGTGAACCAAGTAGCCACCGCCTCCATAGACACGCATCCAGTCGACGACCTCATAAGCCAACTTCACATCCAGTTCTTCATAGCTCAGATTGATGCGCCGCACTTGTTGATTGGCGAGGAGAAACTCATCACCCAGGTGAGAACTTTGGTGATGGAGTCGGAGAAATCCGGAGAACTTTCCTGAACGATAGGCCGTGAGGAGCCCCACGTTGTAATCCGCGTTGACCAAATCCAGCGACGTGGCGCTCAAATCGAACAGGCTGAAGACGCCGGCTTGAAGAACAAGTTCCCACTGTCCTTTGAACGGGGCTCGGTTGCGGTAGAGTGAAAACGTCTCACCAAAGGTGCCGGCAAAGGCTGCCGTGAGATCGTTGGTGCGATACCCGCGGTAAGAGGCAGAAAAATGAGGCCAGCGTGGATCTCCGTGGAGTGGGGAAAAGAGCAGGCCACGAGCTAAAAACCCGGATGTTCCATCCGGGAGATTGCTGTCGCCGGTGTCATCTGTTTCGCTGATCACGACTTGTTCGACCCCCTCGATATCGCGTAACGTTCGTTGCAACTTATCCTGATTGATTCCCTTCAGGCCACTCCCGCTGACCGAGATGACCCCGTCGCGAACCGTGACCCTGGCATCGATCACGTTGAATTCGCGGTGCAGCACTGATGTCGCAAACCCCAAAATGTAGTCGTCGCTGGTCGGCCGTGACGAGGCTGGTTCCGTGCCGAGTAGGACCATCCCAAGGACCAGGAGGATCATCACACACCGGGGGACCCCACCAAGATTAGGAACGGCAGTGGCAGGTTGTCTGACCTCCATGAGTGCAAGGTGAGCCATGACTAGCGTTCGCTCCCGGACGATGCGAGGCCCATCGCGCTCGCGCCGTCACCTTTTTCAAGTTCCAATTCCACTCTCGGCCGGTCTAGGTCCGACGTATCTCGTCGGGGTGGATTCACGGGAAGACGCCCTGACGGCACGTTCCCCATTCCAGCCAGACGGGCCGATACCATGAAAGCCCGGCGCACCGCCAGCACGTGTCTTGCGGTCTCTGCGGTGTCAAGTTCCGGAACTGGCCAGGATTCGGAAGGCATATGTTCAAGGGCCTCAAGATCCGTAGAGCTGAGGATGGGTGTCAGGTGCAGAACGGTCTGTGTCTCAGTACGCAGGAGTCTCGCGAGATCATGGAGTGTCCGATCCATATCAGGGCGAATCGTTGTTGAGCCAGGGGCAAAGGTGATGGGGTCGATCACCAAGGTGTCGACGTCATCGCTGCCCATGATAAACCGGCCAATGGAGCGGATCGGAAGGGTAATGAGCTTCATCACGACGTTGCGAAGCGTCGTCCAGATGGCATTCGTCCAATCGAACGTGGGATTGGACAGTGGGCCGGAAATGGGAAAGGTGATATGGATGCGCCCGGTCTCATCCTTGAGCAGTGTGAGGAGAAGGCTTAAGGGCAGACCAATGCGTTCTTGAACGGTTCGGTGCGTCACGTTTTGAATGGGCTCAACTTCAAGATCGGACAGCGTCACATCGCTGAGAACCTCCAGCCTGTCCCCGCGGAGCCGGATGTTCATCAAGGTGGTGAGTGTTCCCTCGGTGGTGTAGTGTGAAACCGCTCGCTTCAGGTACGAATTGGTCGACGGTACGACAAACCGGTGAATGGCTGCTTTCAACGAGGCGTTCGGTGTGGAGCCAAAGAGTGCCGCCTGACCACGGAGATCGAGCGCTCCACCGCTCGCGATATCGGCCCGGGCATGGATGATCATCGCATGCTCAGGGATGGGCATGATGTCGTCCAGCGTCATCTCAAGATTCCGAAGCACGTCCGAATAGGCCGGGCTGACGGATGCATCCTCAAGATGAACAGTTCCCTCCTGGACCACGATCTTGTCGATGCGCCATTGTGGCGAGCTTGTCGCATCATCGGATTGCTTGTTTCTCTGCATCGAGCCGGTCGTGGGTTTCCGAGAGCTACTTCCTCCGGACTGAAATCCAACGACGTGCCCGGTTTCGTTTCGACGGACCCAGACTTCCGGATTGCTTACCAGGAGTCGATCTACGGCGACTCTATCGGGCCAGCTAATCTCCACGCTTGAGGCAGTAACGGACGTCGCCTGACCCAGTCGGAACCCCGCCGATGAAAAGGCAAGGTCCTGTCCCTTGAGCGTGCCCGATATCCCAACGAGCGACTGTTCGGTGCCGGGCCAGGTGACCGCGAGACGAGCGGTCACTCGCCCCTGCATATGGAGATGATCGCTGAGGGCTCCCTGCAGGGACGCGAGCGAAATATTCGTGAGCTCGATATCCAGGTTCCCGGAACGAAGGTTGGGAATGACGACCCCATCGATCGCAATTGTTCCCGAATCAGAAAGCGAGGCCGACCCCTGGAGCTTGGCCGGAGCAGATGAGCCCGGTGAGACATCCCGGAGCGTGAGCTGAATATCGTTTGCCGTTTCACTTCGAGTAGGGGAGACAGAACGATCTTCAATTGATAACGAGCCGTCCCGAAGGACGGCGTTGTGAATGATTATCGAGATTCCGGTCCCGGAGTTCGATGAAGAACCCCGTTCATCGATCGCCGGCAGGTTCCATACGGCGGCTTCTGAGCGCACGAGATGAACGACGGGTGCAATAATCTTCAGCCGCGTGAGGGAGAGTTGTCGATCAACAAGAGCGAATAGGTCCACATCGGCCGTGATCTGTTGAACGAGTATGAGGTCTGGACCATCCTCATTCGATCGGATACGAAAGCCGTCTACTCCGATATGTCCGGTCAGCACGTTCAGATCCAGACGTTCGATCTCGACCTTGTGGACGAAGACGCTCGTCAGTCGAGACTCGGCCCACCCTCGTAAGGTATGCGGAAGGATCACGAGGATGAGACTTAAGAGCCCAACTAAGCCGAAGAGAAACCCAGAAATGGAGATGAATATTTTCTCCAGAGACCTCTCGCCGTGTCGCAAACGATCGTCCTTCGATACCTCGGTAGATTCCATTTCAAGGCCTGCGTGAAAGGCTCAAGGGAAAAATGCAAGCTGAGATTACGCTCATATAATGTATTCTCTGGGTCATGTAATTATGACTGGCAGATTCCCTAGGGGAAGAGGCAGGAAACACGACGGGATGAGATGTTGAGCTGAAGATTAGATACAGGTTAAGAGAGCAACCGTTTGAACTTCGCTCGCCAAGGCGAACACGCAGCAGGATGGGTGCTCACTCACGGATAGCAGAAGTATGCCCGTGAGTGAGCAGAGCCATCTCAAAGATCTGCGTCGTGCAAACGAAAAATTCCCTGCTTAATTATGCGACCGGGCATCCGTCAAAAATGAAATGGCATGTTTGCTTTTCTCGTCATACTTGACGATCACATTGTCTCCGATGGCAGGATCCATCTGGATGTCTTTACGGGTCGTTGACTTATCGATATGCAGTGCGACCACTTCTCCGGTGTCTCCATTTTGGACCGACACATCCCACCGCTGCATGTTGGCATCTTTTTCATCCACCTTCACGACTTTTCCCTGGATTGTCTTCCCGGACTTGGTCGCCTCAGGTTTATCGTAGACTTCTCTATCAACGGAGAGCGCCACGGTCACCAACGTCATGCAGAACGTCACACTCAAGACACCAATTCCGACTGTTTTCAATATTCTAGACATGGAAAACCTCCTTGTGATGAATCGTTGCTGCACGCAATCAAGCAACGGATGAGTTAGGGGGATAGCTGGGCACCGCATCTTGGGTGAAGGGGATGGGCGCCGAGTCCCTTAACGTTTCTTAGTTTGTTCGACCAGTCTATTACTGAGCCGGTGCGTCCTTCGGAATGTCTTTCACAAATGTAAGCGCATGCTTGCTGTTTTCATCATATTTCACAACCACCAGGTCACCAGCTGAGGGTTCTGTCGACTGCCTCTCCCTCTCAGTCGACTTGTCCAGGTGAAGCTGAACCACTTCGCCTGTTTGCACATTCTCGACCGATACGTCACATTGCCCGGTGCCGTTGTCCTGCTTGTCGACCTTGACCACCTTGCCATGGATCGTTCGACCTGGTTGTTCGACATCAGGCCCGTTATAGACTTCCTTGTCAGCAGATAAGGCGGCGACGGGAATCGTCAGACCTAAGCAAAGACCTAGCACGCTAGCCCCAATTGATTTAACCAGCCACATACTGCACCTCCCTTATGAACTGTCCGCGGTTTAGAGCAGCTTACACAGGAAGTGTAGCGATGATCTGATCATCGTCGAAGCTAGAGTTATCCCTAGTCGTTACCCGCAAGTTGGCTTGTGCGCATACCTGTCGACCCGAAGAACGTACGGCCACGTTGTTCCGGAGAGTGTCTGTAGCCCCATCTTCGGGGCGTAGGCGAACGCCACCGAAGCGGCTATGCGATTCAACGCACGTACCCACGGATCGATGCAGATATCGATTCGGCAAGTCCGGTACCAAGAACTCTCACTGCCCAGAATAAACTCGGGTATTCGCCAGTTGGCGAATTGAGGTCTTGGGTATGTAATGGATACAAGCAGGTTCTTGAATAGTGATTGTGACATGTGGATACAGGAGGTGAAGGCATGTGCAGCACAATGGCAGTGCAGGGGGCGTTACATTCGCGGGATGCTGAACAAGGAACAACTGAGCACACATCCAAAGCGACACGTGGAAAAGGGAGGACAGCGTCAGGGACAGGGCAAGTGGCTGACCATATGACATCAGATGTTTCGGTCGTGAGCCCGGAGACGCTACTGAGCGAGGCACTTCACTTAATCACAGCGATGCATCTCAAAGCCTTAGCCGTGTACGAAGGTAAACGCTACGTTGGATTCCTCGCGGCGTCCAAACTCGTGAGCGTCAGAGAGGCACTGGGAGATCGCTTCCAGGATGTGCGCGTCCGAGAATTTATGAATACGACGATGTCGCCTTGTTCGCCGTGGAACTTGCTCAGCGATGTACGGAGGCGTATGCGTCTGGCCGGTCAGGCCTATCTATTAGTGATCGATAAAGACGGTAAGGTCGCTGGAGTCTTGTCGTCTGTGACGGAAGAGGAACAGGTTCTCACCTTCTGGGAATCGAAGGACGTGCAGCGCACCCGACTTGCCAGGGTCGAGCAAGATCCTTCGACTGGATCGGCTGTACCGCAGGGGAGCATCCGGTAGACATGGAGATCGGAAGACTAGCGTACTCGTCAATGCAGACTAGGGGATCATCTAGTCCTAGGTTGGACCATCACACAGTACGATGTCCTTCATGAAGCCATCCGTCGATGAAGACAAACGTGACGGAGGCAGTACTCAAACAACACTCATTACACCAGGAGGTTCGCATGAATGCCGATCAATTCAAAGGGAAGTGGCAACAGTTCAAAGGAGAGGCCAAGCGTCAGTGGGGTAAACTCACCGACGACGACATGACGGAAGCAGAAGGCAACTATGACAAGTTCATGGGGAAGGTCCAAGAACGTTATGGCGACAAGAAGGATGAGGTCGCGAAGTGGACGAACGACTGGTACGACAAACAGGGGGCCGAAGTCGGATCGCGAAAACCCTGATAGATGAGTGAGCTTCCAGTGCGACCGCATGGGTCGCACTGGATTAGTATGATGTCAATCCGGGAACGCGACTCCGGATCAAAGGTACACAGAGAGACGCGATGTGCCGTCTGGGACGGAGTTGGGTATGGTGGAGTAGCGTATGACACAGAATAGAAATAGATTCATCGGGTTGGTCGTGGTCGGGGCGCTTGCCCTCGCGAGTCAGTCCCTCGCCGCTCCGTCGGTCAGCGGTGTGCCTCTGGTCATCGAACCGGCTCATCGCTATATGGTGCCGGTGATCAATGATGACCAACTAAAGGGCAATTGGAAGCAGTTCAAGGGAGAATTCAAAAAGAAGTGGGCGGATTTCACCGATGACGACCTCCTGTATATCGAAGGCCAGAAAGACAAACTGGAAGGGAAGATTCAAGAGCGGTATGGAGACAACCAGGAAGAAGTGAAAAAGTGGGTGGATGAGTGGTTCGAACAACATGACGCCCAGGGGCGAGATCGAACCAAGTGAGATGAGCCCATTGTACACTGATCGGGGGATCGAGATGCGCATCCTTGCTCCCCTGACGGGGGGAATCGGTCGAAATATCGACCGGTTCCCCACCTGTTTAACCAGATCGATCGATGCGATTGAAGTAAGAGCAGATCGTTGGCTCTCATTAAAAAGGAAAGGATAGCACCATGGGTAAAGGATTACTCTTATGGTTCTTGGGAGTCCCGGGGGTTGTTGTCATATTACTGTATCTTTTTGGCATCCTGTGAAGGATCACAGGTGGCAGGGGCAGAACCCACATTCACGACGATATTGAAGCAGCACGCCGGTGGAGTATCCGGGATAGGGTAGGCTGAAGCTCGCGTGAGAGTGTATTTTTATTCAGTGAGACGACAGCTCCCGCCGCGATCATCCGTGCGTGAATTTCGGTATCGGCATTAACGGTGATGCCGATAATTTGTATCTGTGGGTGTTGAGCGAGAATTTGCTTGGTCGCTTCTATTCCATCGATTCCCGGCATGTTGACATCCATAAGGATCAACTCCGGGCACAAAGAGCGAGCCAACCTTACTCCTTCGTGTCCATTCGCTGCCTCACCGATCACGATTACTCCTTCTATCGTTATCAGGAGCTTGGACAACTCCTGGCGGATCAACGCGTGATCGTCGACGATCATCACGCGGCACAATGTCGGTGAATCAGAGGTGGCGTGTCGACCGTGCCCGGGGCCTTGATGCTGTCGTCTCGCACCTCGATTAGATTGGGAGTCGGCACCAACAGCTCAATACGCGTTCCGGATCCCGGTGAAGAATTCACCGTAAAGGTACCCCCCAGTCCCTCGATGCGTTCCTGGATACTGAACAGACCGTAGCCTTTTGTCGTTGAGCGTAAGGTCCGCATATCGAAGCCTTTTCCGTTATCCACGACAGTGATCCGGAAGTAGCCTTGGTCAGGAGCGAATGCCTCCACGGTTGCTGCTGCTGTACCGGCGTGCTTCAAGACGTTGAACAGCAGTTCGCGAACGGATTGAAAGACCAACACGGAGTAATCTTCCGGTATCGTTATGGTCTCAACATGAGACTGGACTTCCACTCCGAGCCCCTGCTTGGAGAAGTACTCTGTGAGCCACTTGAGTGCAGCGATCAGGCCATGAGAGAACAGGACAGTGGGACTGAGACGAGCGATCAGCGTCCTGCTATAGGTGAGGGCTTGATCGAGTGCTGACTCGGTCTCGTCTAGTAGCCGACCGGTGTCCTTGCTAGAAGTGCTGCGGCGAAGCTGATCAACCTTGAATTTCGACACCACCAACAACTGTGCGAGATAGTCGTGTAGCTCCGACGCCAGTGTCTTACGTTCTCGCTGCTCCGTCAACGTGAGCTCGGTGACGAGACGTCGTAAACGAATGTGGGACCGCTCGAGTTGTTTCGTCCGCGCGGCCACTCGACGTTCCAA
>JAHBWR010000122.1 GCA_019636875.1 Nitrospira sp. | reverse complement strand
CGCACTTCGGTCAGTGACGGCCAATCCGCCGGCTGATCGTCGGGCAAGTGATCGGGTCCCGGATCGATACCGAACGCAAACAATTGGTTGAGGGTTTTATGGGACGAGCATGCCCGGTCCGCCATCAATAAGTTCCAATCGAATGCCTCCATGTGGCCAAGATAGAAGATCAACCGATGTCGCTCGGGGACAGGACGCGCATACCATTCCTCCTCGGGAACCAGGCCGAAGACCGCATCCATGTGGGCTCTGGCCTCGTTCACCGGATCAGTCTCTCTCTTCAAGGCACCAGACTGAGTCATGCCACATGACCTTCCTTTCCACCCCGAACGGCAAAACCGCTTCGGCCACTAAGATTCCACCATGCCGAAATGCGACAAGCCGGATAACTAGTTAATTACCTAGCCCGCGCCGATTCCGGAACATCTCACCCACGGATCGGCTGCAACTGCTCTTTGGCTCTGGTGCGTTCATCTCATGTCTTTTTTCTGTTCTGCAATACCTCAAGCCCCGGCAAGCTTCCATCAACCAGGTATTGCCACGCCGCCCCTCCACCAGTCGAGAGGTGACTAAAGGATGTGGCAAAACCGGATCGGACGAGATACGAAACCGTATCCCCTCCTCCGGCTACATTGTAGGAAGCCTCCTTGGTAATCGCTTCGGCCACTGCCTTCGTCCCATGGGTACAGGTGGACAGCTCAGAGGCGCCCATCGGTCCGTTCCAGAAAATGGTACGTGCAGGGCGAATGATGCGGGTGAAGTCATCGACCGTTCTCGGCCCGATATCGCACCCCACACACTCATCTGGAATCGAGGCATCCTTCGTAGCACGAGCTGATGCGTCCTGGTTAAGGTCTTCTGCAACGAGATGGTCTTTTGCCACGAACACCTTGGCGCGGGCATGCCGGCTTTCTGCCAGCATGACCTTCGCCTCTTCCACAAGATCTTGGTCGATGTGTGACCGCCCGACTCCGATCCCATTTGCACGCAGCATGGTCAGACCCGTCAGACCGCCAAGGACGAGGGCATCGCACGTCTTCACAAAATGACGAATGGCATGAAGTTTCGTGCGGACCTTGGCGCCTCCGACAATGACGACGAACGGCGATGCCGGGCTCTTCCGCAGCCGTGAAAGCGCCTCAAGCTCCTTCTCCATCAGAAAACCAATTCCTGTCGTCGGACAATGGGACCCCACGCCGACAATCGAGGCATGTTCTCGATGGGAGACGCTGAAGGCGTCATTGACATACACATCCGCCAACGAGGCCAGCCGGCGGGCAAACTCCTCGTCATTGTTCGATTCCTCCGGATGGAAACGCAGGTTCTCCAACAGGAGAATCTCTCCCGGCTGCAGCCGATCAACTTGCTCATGTACCGAACGGCCGACGCAGTCCCCGGCCATCGCGATCGATTGACCTAACAGTTGTTCCAATCGGTGCGCCACCGGCGCTAAACTGAAGGCCCGGTCGGCACCGGATGTGGGCCGTCCTAGATGACCTGCCACGATCACTTTTGCTTTTCGTTCAGCCGCATGTCTGATCGTCGGAAGCGCCTGTTTCAGCCGAAAATCATCCACAACGCGCCACTCTGAGTCCAACGGCACGTTCAATCCTGCTCGTAGCAGGACGCGCTTTCCTGTAATAGGGAGATGTTCGATCGTCTTCAGGACCATCACCTACTCCCTCGACGCTTTCTGAATATCAAGGAACCGTGCTAGGCCACGAGATGTCGCCATGCTGATTATGTGTTCAGCTTCCATCATGACCAACCAATCACTTTCCCCCTTGCCATGCGGTAAAACTCTTCTGCCGCCCCGTCGACCAGCACAATCGTCACTACGGGTCTAAAGGTCGTCATCACTCTTTATTGGCAGTTTTATTACCGACGTTCCGCCGGAAGAACTTTTTCACCTGATCAAGTATCACAAACACTTGGTTCATCCGTTTTTGGTCATGTCGGTCTTCATCATAGTCATACCTAAGTAGGTCCTTACTAAGGAGCCGGATCCCTAAGAATTCCGAGCCGTTCATTGCCGGCTTCCGAGTCATAACTTCCCGTGCTTGAACGTTCTTCAGCCATCCTGAGCAAGCAGATTGTGAATCTTTTTACGACGTTATGCGCATATACATACCAATGGAAATTAGCCACAACCCTCCAATGAGGGACCCGGATACTATTTGCAGACCGCCGATGAATATCAGTGCGACAGTGAACCCCTTTCCTATATCGGTCGACACACGCATGGCACGAACCAAAGAACCGGTTTTCCACCACCACAAGGCACGAAACACCCGACCTCCATCCAGAGGATACACAGGCATAAGGTTAAACATGCCCAAGACCAGGTTGACCCAGGCCAAATAGTCGCAGGCAATGGTGATCATAGGATGGGAATCCTCCGGCACCATTTGACTGATCATCCCAAAAAGACCAGCCAACGCAAAACTCGTCAGCGGTCCGACGATCGCGATTGACAATTCAGTTCTTGGACTTTTCGCATCTTGGGTCATATGAACCACGCCACCAAACACAAACAGCGTGATGGCGGAAACCTTGATCCCGGACCGGATCGCCATCATGGCGTGCGAAAATTCGTGGATGAGAATAGAAACGAAAAACGAGATCGTCGTTATTAACCCCGTTGTCCAATAGGTCAGCCGTTCGTAACCAGGATATTCATGGGGCAAATACCCTGCCGACAACGACCATACAACCAACAGGAAAACTAAAAACCACGACCAATCCAGACGCGCTTGGATCCCAAAAATTTGAAATAAATAAAAACCCGGTTGACGAGGGCGCCATTCAGTTATTTCGACCTCAGCCATTCAAATTCTGCTCCATCTGATTGGATATGATGATTTTCACAGACCCATTCGCTAAGTGATAACAAGGTGCATGGTGAAAGGATAACTGGGCTAATCCCTAGTTGAAGCGGTCGATTGTCGGAGTATCTTGGTCGTATCGCGATCGCCAGTTTCAATCTCATCATGAAAGGAAACGAACATGACAGCACGATTGACCGGTCGCAAGCTCGTCGTTCTCGCGGAAGATTTGTATGAAGATCTCGAACTCTGGTATCCGGTGTTGCGATTTCGCGAGGAAGGCGCGCAAGTCGTCATCGCCGGGCCTAATGCAAGACCGTATCACGGAAAACATGGTTATCCCGTGACCGTAGAGACCTCGATCGATGCCCTCGACCCCGCAGGGTATGACGGGGTGATCATCCCTGGCGGATACGCACCAGACAAGCTTCGACGTCATCCAGAGGTGATCGCATTAGTCCATGACATGTTCCTGCAGGGAAAGGTCGTAGCCTCGATCTGTCATGGAGTCTGGGTGCTCATTTCTGCCGACATCGTTCGAGATCGGAATGTGACCTGTCATTACGCCGTAAAGGATGATGTCGTCAACGCCGGCGGTCGTTACCATGACGCAGAAGTCGTCAAAGACAGCAGACTCATCACCTCGAGGCGGCCATCCGATCTAGGATCGTTCTGCCGCGAAATCATCGCGGTGCTGGAGGTGTCGAGCACCCTCGGTATCAAGGCAGAAGAGTCACGAAACCGGTGAGAGTGCTCAGGAGTATTTCAGATAAGAATTACGCATCCCCTGGGTCGCTGATATGACATAGCGTCCTGCGCCGGGAATACTCGATCTTTATTTCTATATAAGTTCGCGAATTTTATCCGACAAGACTGTCCAGGCAATCCGTTCGCGGTTCGGCTGACCTTTCGCCAACGCCTGGGCAAACCTCGCTGTTTGCTCGAGAGTTGCTTTCGGCGGAAACGGTGGAACGAAAGGATCCACCACCGCCTCTACCAGCACAGGGCCACGAATGGCGAGGGCCTCATCCAGCACAGAGCCACAGTCTTCTGGATGCTCGATGGTAAACCCAGTTCCGCCGCATGCCTTCGCAATAGCCGCGAAATCGATTGGGGTCAGGTCGCACCCAAATTCTGGGTGCCCCAAAAACACCATTTGCTCCCATTTGATCATACCGAGCGAATTGTTTTTGATGACGATGACTTTGATTGGGAGGTCATACTTGACCGCAGTCGCAAATTCTCCCATGAGCATAGAAAACCCTCCATCGCCGACGAAAGCCACAGATTGACGCTTGGGATAGGCGACCTGTGCGGCAATCGCATAACAGAGCCCGTTGGCCATGGATGCGAGCGTACCAGAGAGTGAAAATTGTTGCCCTCGCTTGGCCTGGATCTGCCGCGCAAACCACGTCGAGATGGTTCCGGAATCAGACGAGACAATCGCCGTGTCAGACAGCCGTTTCCCCAGTTCCCACGCGACAACCTGCGGCTTCATCGGACGGTCCCGTTTGGTTCCCCGCTCCTCCATGAGCCGTCTCCAGTCAGCCATTCCCTTCCTTGCCTGAACAAGGAATGAGCGATCCGATTTTGGATCCAGCATGGGGAGCAGTGCTTGAAGCGTACGTCGACTGTCACCGACGAGTCCGACGTCGACAGGATATCGCAACCCGATCCGAGCGGGATTCAAATCCACTTGAACGGCTCGCGCCTGCCCCGGAGTCGGAAGAAATTCGATATAGGGAAACGAGGTACCGACCATAAGCAACGTGTCGCATGCTTCCATCGCTTCCTGGGAAGGTTTGGTGCCGAGGAGACCGATTCCGCCGGTCGTATAGGGACTGTCGTCCGGGACTGCCGCTTTACCCAAGATGGTCTTGATCACCGGTGCATTAAGGCGCTCTGCTGTCTCCTCCAGTTCGTCCGTTGCCTGCAAGGCTCCTTGTCCGGCCAGAATGGCAACCTTTCGACCCGCATTGAGTATACGCGCCGCCTTTCCAAGATCGTCGTCTGATGGAAGCCTGGCCCCGCGCGAATAGACTTCTGACGCATAGCCGGCAACGTTTCGCTTGGAACGCGCATCGGTCGTCTGTTCTTGGAGGTCGACCGGAAAGTTGATATGGGCGACTCCTCGCGAGGCCAGGGCCGTTCGACAAGCAAGATTAGTGACCGGCTCAACATGGGCTGCTCCCATGATCCGAGTATTGTAGACGGCCACGTCGGCAAAGACCCGGTCGAGGCTGATGTCCTGCTGAGCATGCGTGTCGATCAGATCATGGTAGTGATGCCCGGTGATCGCGAGGACAGGGGCTCCGTCCAGTTTGGCATCATACAGACCGTTCAACAGATGCAGCCCACCTGGACCTGACGTGGCAAGACAGACTCCGAGTCTGCCGGTATATTTTGCGTACGCACAGGCCATGAATCCTGCCGACTCCTCATGTCGAACTTGGATAAAGCGGATTCGATCTTGTCGGGTCCGCAAGGCTTCCATGAGACCATTGATCCCATCACCTGGTAATCCGAAGATCACGTCCACGCCCCAGTCGGATAGCGTGTCCATCATGACATCCGCAGCATTGCTTGCCATCTGTCTCCTCCTCGTGAAGCCGAGCCTAGCCTGAGTGGTTGGGTTATGACTCGTAGAACCTTCCCCTGTGTCCCCTTATCCCCGATACCGTCGGAATAGGTGGACGTCCCGGTGGTGGGTCAGGCGTAGGACCCGGTTGAGGGGAAGGCGACGGCGCGGGGGGTGGAAATGGATTAGGGCGAGGCTCGGGAGGAAAGGGATCTGGATCTTGTGGTAGGAACGAGACACCCAGAAACATGAGGCGGAGTGGTAGAAGCATAAGAGAAATTGACGCGTTCTGCACGTTCACCTCCTGCTTTTGACACTGATTACCACGACCTTTCTACCAGTGTGTCCCACGGCACCATTTCGCGACCCCCAAATGAAAACGGCCCACCATCAACTGATGCCTGGGGGTTTTCGTGGCCGAGACACCAACCGTAATGGGTTGTGACCGGCTCTGCAGCTGGCACCTCGTCTTCATGAGAGGGTCGGCACGCCGAGGTCCATCCGTTCCTCAACCATCTTCCAATCCACGTTTGAAAAGAATGCCTCGATATAATCGCTCCGTTCAGACGGCTTATAATCGAGCAAATAGGCATGCTCCCAGACGTCCATGACGAGCAACGGAACATATCCGGCAATATTCCCATGTTCGTGAAGGCTGACCCAGTGATTGGACACGACGCCGCTTGCAGGATCGAGATAGCAAATGGCCCAACCGACGCCTCGCATCTTGCCGACGCTGGAGAAGTCGGTTTTCCAGATGTTGAACGATCCAAAACTGTCCTCCGCGATCTGTGCGAATGAGCCATGGGGTTTAGGTTTTGCCTGCGCCCCTCGCTTCAAATTGCTGAAATAATACTCATGGAGCACCATGCCGTTGTATTCGAACCCCAGTCGCCTCGTGAGTTCTGAATAAATAGGCATTTCCTCCTGATCCACCTTTTCGTCCTCGATGATGGAGAAGAGTTGCGCCCTCAATTTGTTCGTCGATTGGACATATCCTTCGTAGAGTTTGACATGCATCTCGAGTGTTTGATCGGAGATGCCGTTTAATCCGTGCAGATCGAACGTGTGGGGTTGACGTGGTTGAGGCAGCTTCATGGGTTGATCCTCCTCTTGTGAAGAATTCCGGTTTCAGTAGTATAGAGATTGGATACACCGGCCGCGTAGCTCCAGCCCTTACATTCATCTCGTATTAGGTGCTTCCATCTCCGCGATAGCAAAGTGCGGTACAACGACTTTGGTAGATAAGCCGGTATCACATCTGAATTTTTCTCCTCCGGAGTGCCGCGCTTACAGCCTTTCACCGTCACAAAGGTTTGGGGCTTCTGCAGCTGCCCAGGAGACCATCGGCGGCGCCCCTACCCTTGATGAATTCACAAACCCTCTTCGTTTTCACCAGACGAGCCCTCATGTTCGTCGTCATCTGCCGATTCTCCCTGATTTGATGGCTCAGGGTTGATCTGCCTCCATGTACCACCGCGAGTGCTCGACCGCTGGGAGTTCTCCCCTCGCTCATCTCTCGATCGTCCTTGTTTCCGCCTCCGATCGACCGCCCGAGATCGGTCTCGATAGTCATAGAGCGGTATCGGTGCGTCCTCGTTTGCCATCATCCACACGTGTGGAAACGGATGAGAAAAGTCCTGACCACTATGCGCCACCTCGGAAGGATCCATTGTCGCGTATTGGTCACTGGGCACCAATACCAAGGCCTCCACCTTCACTGTGGCGGTGGCGATGCAGGCTGATCCGACCAACAGGATGGCCGCAAACCGATTCATCTCAGACTTCTGAAAAGGCGGTCCATACCTGGTTCTAATCCTTCGCCTATCCGTTCCAGAGCGTTACACTTATGGACGAGGAAACTACTACTTCCTGTCAGAAGCCACTTGGAGATGATTCCTCACGATAGAGGCTCCACCCTCTCTGGCATTTTCCTCCGCGACCCTCTTTTCCCAAGCCGTGTCAACTGTACCCGTGAGCGTGGCAACTCCCTGCCGAACCTCCACCTGCACCAGAGCTTCATCGACAAATGGACTCCACCACAGTTGGTCTTCAATCGACGTTTTGAGCTCCTCGTCCATGCGCATAGGCCGAGTCCCTTTCACTTGCAGTCGGTTTGTGACGGCCACGACTCCGCCGACTCGACCAGCCAGGTCTTCTGCCATGCGCTGCTGATTTAGATTATCAACGGCTCCATCGAGTGACACGATGCCGTTCTGTACGATCACGGTAATCTCCCCGGGATCGACCGTGGGATGGTTCTTGAGACGTTGACGCACACGATCCGCAATGTCCTCGTCTCGGGCGTTCACTGAAGGCCGCACCTCCAAGCGATTGTTAACCGTTCGAACTCCGACAGTGTGGCGTGCATCGTCCTCGGCGGCGCGCTTGGCCACCAAATTTCCGACCGAGCCGCTTAAGTTCACCGTTCCTGTGCGGACTTCAACCCTAGGTGTGAATGATCGGAGGCGCGGATCTTGGGAAAAAGCATCTTTTACGGCACGAGCGATTTCGTCATCAGTTGGATCCGGGTATGAGGCTCTCTGCACGCGAGTTCCAGCCGACCACTCAACAGTCAGCCGATCGGTGTGCACACGCGTGATCCCTAGCACATACGCGAGAGTGGTCGCGCGTGACTTCTCCAGAGCACTTCGCACTGTCCCCTCCAAATGCACCACGCCATGGTTGACGTGTACGTCGATAGCACGACCCATGAGCCACACATCCGTCTGGAATCGTCGCTCGATGTCGGCCTTAATCTCCTCATCTTCTCGATGTTCCTGAGGCTCAATCGTGAGTAGGTTTCGGATCGAGCTCACACCTTTCACTGATTTGGCGGCCTCGGTCGCGAGTTCTTTCTCAGCCCACGAGAGCACCGATCCTGAAAAGGTGACCTGTCCCTCTCGTGCGGATACGTTCACACGCAAGGACCTCGTCGCCGGATCTAGTCCGAGCATTTCCTGAATCTTATTCGATATTTCCTCGTCTGATCGTCGTTCCGCCTGAATCTGAAGACGATTCACGACGGCGCGCACTCCCTTCATTGATTCGGCATGTTGCACGGTTCGGTCCTTCGCAATGAGATTCGGTACAACCCCGCCCAGAGTCACGATACCGTCTTTGATGGAGACGTGAATGTGCTCCTGAGAAACCACTGCGTCTCTCTGAAGACTGCGATCGATCGCCGCCGCAATATCACTATCTTTAGGAAGTGAGGCCGACGTGGCCTGAGCAATTACGAACACGGCCGAAATTGAGACCATGACGAGGCTGGCCAGGATGCGCGCGGTAATTGATAGTGCGATTAAGACCATCGTAATTGCCTATTCTTGTAGGTCTGGTTATCGTTTTAACTCTTTACATACCCTTTGACGACTGGACGTTTCCCTAGAACCTCCCCCACGGTAGTTGATTGGCGACATTCATCACTCAAAGTACGATTATGCCCTATCTGTGCAACATCGACTGCCGCAGTACTCTGCAAACCGCAAACCTTCATCGATCCGATGGAGAAGCTTGTACTTACTGCGAGGCCAGCCGGGCAGGGACAAGACCTATCTGATGGTCGCGCTCATGATTCACACTATCGACGCGAATTCATCGGTGTCGTTTCTGACCCTAGAATTGCTGATGAGCCGACCGATCCGGGCTCGGTAAAGAGAACCAGCTGGAGGGGGATGTTTCAGCAACTGACCTATCCTCGACTGTTGCTCCTCGAAGAGTTTGGCCACTTGCCGCTCTCACAAGAAATCATCAGGCTGTTATTCCGGCCTACTCCACTCCGCTATG
>JAHBWR010000121.1 GCA_019636875.1 Nitrospira sp. | reverse complement strand
GGTGACGCCACCCGCTCATCGAGTCAAGGAATGGGCAAAACCGATGGGAACATCACGGTGGTCTGGGACAAGAGCACCGGTCACCCAGGTCCAGGCGCTATGGTGACAAAGCATATCTTCGATGCCTCAGCCGCAACCCTCTACGGAGAATGACCACCTGAGACATTTGAGCTGTTCTCCCTATGAGACACCTGTCTCACTTTTCGGTGCAATTCTGTACGCCCAACCTTAGAACCGAACATTTTCTGACGGTTCCACCGTCTTTCTTTTGACGGTTCTTTGGGCTGTTCGTACCTAGCCTTCTGCCTTGGGTCGCGTTGATCGCCGCTTCGCTCTCAAATATTTCCAGACCTTTTTACCTCCGCATGAAAATGATAGCCCCGCCTAACAGTAGGATCATTAATGAAAAATGGTCTTGACGTCATCTTGGTTTTTCCTTTCTCAAAGACCTTTCAACCTTCCAGCCTTGACAAGATCACACCTCCGTATTGCGCTGCTTATTCCTGAGTGTACCCAAGATCTTAAGAGGCATGAACCTTGCTTGGATTGAATGACTGTCGATCGTAGAAACGTAGAATTTTACCTCTCGTTATGAAGCCCGCTGATCCGGATTCAAAGCCAAATTCCACTCCTCCCGATTCCCGCATGACACTCGAAGTGATCATTGCCGTCGGGGTCTTTGGATGGTTGGCCTTAGGCATGGTCCTCATGGGACTCGATATCTGGTAACTCCGACGGTGATGGTTCGGCACGGACAGATCGAGGCAAATCGTTGTTGAGCCGAACAGTTCTTACACAGGACCAGGCCGGACGAAAAATGAGGAGAACTTTTATGCACGCTTCCTTCACTCTTCGCAGAACCCAGTACGTCGGTGTGCTGACGTGTCTAACCCTGCTCGCAGGTGGATGCTCGATGTTTTCTGGAGAGGCGAAGGTCCACAAGAATGCAAAGGGATCCGTCTATCTTAAAGAAATTGCAGATTGGTCGTTTGAAGCCAGTCATCCTGCCGTGATCGACCACATGACGATGTTGAAGGTGATCAAAGGCGTGGTGACCGATAGTGCGTCGCAAATGCCCGCTGATGGCAGCAAGCCGATGAGAGTATTCAGCGATGAGGACGCCGTGTTTCTTGCTCCCCTGCTAGCCCAAGGCTTATCGCAAGCGAAACCGGAACAGATTGTCGGTTTCAAGGTGTCTTCATCGGCAGGGTCAGGCGCTGAACCCACTGCGGGCACCCTATACATCCGTAACGGATCATTCCATCTGACCATTGCCCCTTCGAAAGATAATCGGACATCTGGATTCGTCCCAAACGCTGTCGCCCGCATTGAGAAGGCTCCTTCCTTTGTTGCAATGGGAAGTAGTGCGGTCACGATGATCATCGACCAACAGGCTCTCGCAAAGGCACCGATGCCTGCGTCTGAGCCAGTGGCCGTTGCTGAAAGCACCGCACCGGAACAGGAATCGATGGCCGCCGGCCAGGACCTCCAAGCGAATGCGTTTCCGTATTCAGAATCTGCCGCATTGAACGGCGATGAGCTATTGAACAAGAAGCTGGATGAGCTGCGCGACGCACGTGAGGCCAACAAGTTGAAGGACTCTGAAATCGCCGCCCTCAAAAAAGAAGCGGCCCGAATGAAGAAAGAGCTCCGTCAGCGTGCGGAGGAAGTGAAAGCGTTGAAGGCTACCAAGGCATCGGCCAAACCAGCTCAGAAAAAGAAGTCCGCTGAGGCCCGCAAGGTCCGGTGACCCCCCCGTTTGAATCAGCCCACATCGTGGAGCTCAGGTTGTAACAAGACGACTTCTCGAGATAACGGCTGGCGAAAGCTCATACGGCAGTAGCACGCATACGTCACATACGTATCCTGTAAACAATAGTGGGCCAGTTCACGTCCCTGCCTCTTCTCCCACATCTCGGCGACTTGTTCCCCGCTGCCCGACTTGGTTTCCACCTGCAGCGCTCGGGCAAGCACATCGAGTTTGACCCACCCCCGCATATCCCAATTGCTCCAGATCGCCATCGTGTCGTAGACCGGTTCACTACGAAATTTGGCCAGATTAATCTCAAGACTGGGCTTTACCTGATTGATGATCGATCGTTTCTTGATGAACGGAAGATCAAACCCAAGCCCATTGTGCGTAATGTACAACGTTGGGCGGTCCTGAGCCAGACGAGCCCAAAATTGGCGAAGCAACTCGCGTTCGTTGGCCCCATACCAAGCGACGGCGCTCCTCGCTTCCATCTGATCGGAAAATTCCAGCAGACCGATGCAGACAATGCGGCTGAATGTCCCATCAAACGACGATTTGGCATAGGACTCATCCTCCGCACGGCGCTGCTCTTCAGCAGCCCCGGCCGCAAAGAGATCGTACCGTTCCTCCATCCGAGAGGCATCATCCTTTGGGGATGGCTTGCCTACAAGACGAGCCCACTCTTCGCGAGGAGCCTGCACTGTTTCAATATCGAGCACAACCTTCATCGAGAAGCTCCTAATACATCACGCTGCAGAGCCTGAATAATGGCCTGGTCGGCTGGAGGGAACCTAAACCGTGTCAACTCTTCAGGGGACACCCATCGAATTTCCTCACAGCCGATAGGAACCGGCTCTCCTTGTTCAATAGCACAGCGAAAGAAATGCAATTCCACGATTTTATCCGGATAGTCGTGACGAACGATCTGATACGGAATCGGCAGCTCGATGGAAACACTGAGCTCCTCGAGTAATTCTCGCTGCAGACATTCCGTTAACGATTCTCCGACCTCTCGTTTCCCGCCTGGAAACTCCCAGAACCCGGCCAAATGGACGCCGGGCTTTCGGCGAGCGATCAAATACCGTCCCTGACGGTGGATGATCCCTGCCGCAACTTCAATGACCCGCATAGTCAGCCTGCTATTGTTCCGTCGAGGTCCGAGAGAACGGGTATGTCTTGCAAATAGATTTCATAGGACAGAGGAGACAGTAGGGATCACGGGCCGTGCATACCATCGCCCCGAAGTCCATGATGGCCTGATTAAAGTCGTAACCTTTCCCAGATGGAATCAAGGCTTCCGACAATTCCCATAGCTTTGCTTTCTGACTTTTTGGGTCACCCTCGGCGACAAAGATTCGGTGCAACACCCGAATCACATTCGTATCCAGAATCGCCGCATCTTCATTGAACGCAAATGAGCGAATCGCTCCAGCAGTATAACGCCCAATTCCTTTGAACGAGAGCAACTCCTCGGCATCACTCGGCAATTTCCCTCCATACCGCTCCACCGTTTCGCAAGCGATCCCATGCAACCGTTCAGGTCGAATGTTGTAGCCTAGGGGGTACCACGTTTTTTTGACCTCTGCCACCGGCGCCTCGGCTAGATGTTCGAGACTCGGATACCGTTCCAGAAATTCATGGTATTTGGGGATGACCCGGTCGACTTGTGTCTGCTGCAGCATCACTTCGGAAACGAGTATATGATAGGGATCGGAAGTTTTTCTCCACGGCAGATCGCGGCCATGCTCTCCGTACCACTGTAGAAGGCGTCGTTGAAATCGACGCCTCGTAGAAGGATCCGGTAATCGAGCCTTGCGAGATTTCTTCTTGTTGGACGGAGATCGCGCGGGCATGTGCCGATGCCTTCCCACCACTACGATTGAGCCCGTGGCATTGTAGAAGTCCCATCCGACAAAAATCAAACACCGTCCGGCACGCCCAGCACGAAGGGCCGCGCGTACACACTCCTAGCCAATCTGTTCAAAATAATGTCCTCGTGGTAGGCTCTAGTTACTTGAGGGAGCAGGCGGCCATGAGCGTGAAAAGCATTCGCTATCCCTTGGTACAAGTCTCCATTTTGATTGGTAGTTTGACCACCGTAGGTGTTCCGAATTTGTCGACTGCGGAAGCCCTCCAGGTGCCGTGGGAATGCTCGACCTATACCGGTGATGCACAGACACGCTGCATCAACGCCCTCCTAGAGGCGCAGCAGAAAAAGATCGCTGAGCTCGAAGGAAAGCTGCAAGCCCAAGAAGGAACCGTCAGCCAGCTGAAGAGTCAGCTCGATCGTCAATCAACTGCGGCGGCTGACTTGCAACGGCAACTGGCCGAACGACCGACCACCAGTGTCATCCCAGTCCCCTACTCGTATGGATACCCCTTCGGCCTAGGCCTCGGATTTGGGCTCCAGTTTGGCAACTCTGGAATCTATGCGTCACCCTACTACGGACTCTACTACCGACCTTTTTGGGGTCACCGCCATTACGGATATTGGGGTTATCGTTGGTAGCGGGTGCACGTCGCTGGATACATGGAGAACACTCACACGCTCGCCTCTCCGCCTCACAGCGCAGTCAGTATCTAGCTTTTCATTGACAAGAAGGGTTCAGACAAATAGGCTGCCTAGTAGAAAACTATAGGTACAACATCGATTTCTTCAGACTAAACTCCACCGTGTTCGCGGGCCGGTGAGTGCCCAACGACAAGAGATGAGGACATAGGCATGGTTGTTCGGAAATTCCCTCGCTATCCGGTTGCCATTTCTAGCACGTTGGTTCAAAGAGACAAGCTTCGATACAACGCCTCAGTGAAAGATCTCTCATTGAAAGGTTGTCGGCTGGAGAGTGTCATCAAACCGTTTACCGGCATGCAGCTGGAACTGCTTCTTGACCTGTCCGGTGAGGCAACCCCGATTCACATTGCTAAGGCGACCGTCCGATGGACAGGGTCCCATGGCATCGGCGTCGAGTTTTCTTCGATGGCGCCAGCCGAACAAGAACGGCTGAAACGGGCGGTCGAACAGCTTTCCGTGACGGGGGGCCAGGCCGTCATCGTTCCGAAAGAAGAGCTTCCCAAAACATAAATCGCTTCCGAACACCTTCCGCTTTCTTCTGTATAGAGCTTGATCACTGATCCGTTGGATACAGGTCGTAGTCCATGCAAATCTTTCTAGACCTACCTCTCCCTCCACTGTCGGAGGTGATGCAAATGGCATTTTCTGATTTGTCTCAAGTTGCGGCATCAGATTGCCGATTCAGCATTGTGCTTTTGGTGTGGAGCAATCCGTGACCTGGTGGAAATCCTCAGCGAAGATCCGATCAGAATCAACGAGTCCCGGCTCTGACCGACGACGGGAGCCTCGCATCGGGGGAAAGTTTAAGGTCCGGTACTCCGGCTCCGATGGAGATACCATTCTTATCGGCAACGGGACTATCACAGATCTGAGCCGGTACGGATTCGGGATTCAGGGGAACAAGCGTGTTAAGGAAGGGATGGAACTAGGCCTGTTCCTTGAGCTGCCTGATCTCGACGCCCCACTCTGCATCCCTCAGGCCACCGTTTCCTGGGTCGACGGCCGACGGTTCGGCGTTGAGTTACGGGCCGACCGAACGAAAGATCCGGAATGGCTGGAGTATCTGTCGGAGTAGAACTACTTCTTAGTCACACCGCTCCACGATTCCTAAATCATCGTGAAGAAAATCACTCTCCCTGTTTAGAACGCCGGATCGTCCGGAAGGCTGACGAGGTGGACCGGAAACTCCCCGTTTTTCACATCGGTGACATAACGTCTCAAGGCTTCACCGACCACAGGGAACGCCATCGTCTCCCAGGGAATCGCTGAAAGGGGAAATAGTCTCACCTCCAAGCTCTCCGGTCCGGCCTGAAACTCCGGCGTCTTCATCCGACCACGAAACACCAAATAGACTTGCCCAATTTTTGGAAGGCTCAGCACCGCATACAGTCCCGTAATCGTCACGTCAGCACGGGCTTCTTCCTGCGTCTCTCGAATCGCCGCATGCTCCGTACTCTCTCCCAGCTCCATGAACCCGGCGGGAAAGGTCCAGAGGCCAAGCCGGGGTTCAATCGCCCGACGACAGAGGAGTATCTGATCTTCCCATTCCGGGATGCAGCCCGCGACGATTTTTGGATTATGGTAGTGAATTTGCTCACATTGATCGCAAACATGTCGAGGCAGATTGTCGCCACGAGGAATCTTCCGTGTGACAGAGGCACCACAGTGGCTACAGTAATTCATACGAACAGGGAGCCCCAGATCGTTGACCTGAAGCAAGAGACGCAGTGTGAAACGCCAAGATACCACGCATGGATAGCACAAATGCCCCCACTTTGCACGTAAGGCTCCGACCTTGGCTTGGCCCCGATCTCTTGACTTCCGTGCGAGAAACCCTATCAGGTTGTTATAATGTTGTGAACTCTCAGCAAGGATGGGGCACGATGGAACATAATGATGTGTTATCCACATTGCCGATATTACCGGTCAAACGTACGGTGCTGTTTCCGGGGGTGATGATGCCGTTGACGATCGGGCGCGAACGGTCGATTGCCGCCGTCAATGCGGCTATGAAGACGGAAGAAAAGATGATCGTCGTCGTGGCTCAGCGAGATCCTCAAACCGAGGAACCTGGCTTATCGGATCTTTACTCTATCGGGACAAAGGCCATGATCAAGCAATTGGGCCAGTCGACGGAAGGAACGACTCACGCCCTCGTCCAAGGATTGGACCGTGTCGTGGTGCTGAAAGAGGAACAGTCCACCCCCTATACCACGGTTCGCGTTCGAACGCTTGAGCGTCCCTCCGACAACGGCCCGGAAGTCCAAGCCCTACATCGAGCCATTCAGGAATTGCTGTCCGACCTCCCCCGGCTCATCCAAGCACCAGGTGTCCAGGAAGTCAGCGCAGTCCTGAGTAATGAGGACGACTCTCTGTCTCTGGCCTATCGCATCGCGTCTTTGGTGAATCTGAATGTCGTCGAGGAACAGCGCCTGCTTGAATGTCCCTCAACGCTCGATCTCTTACGTAGTCTCTATGCCGCACTTTCCAAAGAACTTCAAATCCTTCAACTACGGGATAAGATCGCGAAGGATGCGCAGACAAAGATCGGAAAGAGCCAGCGAGAGTACATTCTGCGCGAACAGCTGAAAGCCATCCAGGAAGAACTGGGTGAAAGCGAAGATGATGAGAACGAGGTGACACGTCTGAAGAAGCAGATCGCCGAAGCCGATCTGCCTGAACATATTCGTAAAGAAGTGGAGCGCGAAGTCACTCGGCTGGGCAAGGTGCCCCCGACATCACCGGACCATCAAGTCCTTCGGACATATCTGGAGCTGGTTCTTGAACTCCCTTGGAGAAAGGCTTCAGAAGAGCATCTCGACCTCTCCACGGTTCGTCAGGTACTCGAAGAAGATCATTACGGCATCAAAGAAGTCAAGGAGCGGATCGTCGAACACTTGGCCGTCTTGAAGCTCAACCCGACGGCCAAAGCCCCGATTCTTTGCCTGGTCGGTCCTCCCGGCGTGGGGAAAACCAGCCTAGGGCAATCGATCGCAAGGGCGATGGGGCGGACCTTCGAACGTTTCAGCTTGGGCGGTGTTCATGACGAGGCCGAACTGCGAGGCCATCGTCGCACCTACGTCGGATCATTGCCGGGCCGCATTATTCAAGCGATCCGACGAGCCGGCGTCAATAATCCGGTTCTGATGCTGGACGAGGTCGATAAAATGGGGCGCGATTTCCGAGGAGATCCCGCAGCCGCGTTGTTGGAGATTCTTGACCCAGCGCAGAATCACACGTTTCGCGACCACTACTTGGATCTGCCGTTCGATCTGTCGAAGGTCTTTTTCATCACTACGGCCAACACACTCGACACGATCAGCCAGCCGTTATTGGATCGCATGGAGATTATTCGTCTTCAAGGTTACAGTGAGCGAGAAAAGGCTGAAATTGCCCGTCGCTACCTGTGGCCAAGGCGGCTCAAAGAGGCGGGCATTATGGATAGCGAGGCAGTGCTCACGGATGAGGTCCTCAACCTCGTCATCTCGCGCTACACTCGTGAAGCCGGTGTACGCCAACTCGAACAGATGCTCGGGCGATTGACCAGAAAAGTCGCACTGACGTTTGCCGACCTCCCGGAAGACCAGGCACGCCAACCCGTCACCATGCAGGCCGATATGCTTGCTGAATGGCTGGGTTCCGAGCGGTTCATGCCTGAGGAGGCTAGGAAAAACCTTCCACCAGGGGTTGCCACCGGTCTCGCGTGGACTCCCACCGGTGGGGACGTGCTCTATATCGAAACCACGCTACTTCCCGGGAGCCATGATCTGACCCTAACGGGACAACTGGGCGATGTCATGCAAGAATCTGCCCGAGCGGCACGGAGCTATCTTTGGTCGCATGCGGAAAGCATGGGCTTGGACATCTCGCGATTCAAACGGAACGGCGTGCATATCCACGTGCCTTCCGGAGCCATTCCGAAGGACGGCCCCTCAGCCGGCATCACCATGGCGACCGCGTTGGCATCGGTCTATGAGGGGAAGGCGGTACGAAGCGATACGGCCATGACGGGCGAAATCAGCCTTAGCGGACTGGTCTTGCCGGTAGGCGGCATCAAAGAAAAAGTACTGGCGGCCCATCGCGCCGGCATCACACGCATCATCCTGCCGAAGGCGAACGAGAAAGATCTTAAGGATGTTCCGCAAGAAGTACGCGACGAGCTGACCTTTATCCTGGCTGAGCGAATCGAAGATGTGTTACCGGCCGCCTTCAATCCGGATTCGCATTATGCCTCGGTCGGCAGTAGCAGTAACCCTTTAACAACCTCTGGCACCGACAGGGGCGATACCTAAGATTCATAGAAGGCACGAACAATCTGTGTTGTGTTGAACAGTAGGGCATGCTGTCTGGTATAGACGGCGTGGCCATAGTAATGGTCGCGAGGATTGGTCGAGCCGGTACTGTCTTTGTAATCGACCAGAAGGCAGCGCCCTTCACTCGGAAAGCGCACCGCGCGCCTGGCACATTCCAACCAGCGCTCGAATCCATCGTACGGCTCGGCCATCTCCCACACCCGTTTGTTTGCCGCTCTGGCCGCCTCCGTCCGTGGGACGGCGTCACTACCCGCAACCGCCAGTTCTTGTACATAGTCTCCACCCCAAGCGATCGGCAGCTCCATCGTAATCTGAGGCAGCTCCATCTTGGCCAACCAGCTTTTTCCATCCGTTCGCAGGTTGCGATGATTCACGATGTGGAGCAAGTTTCCGATCCCGGACGGATCCCACCCATAGCGAACCGGCGTCCCATAGGTCACGATGTCGAGCGCGGTTCCGTTGAGTAGGGTCCCCGTCGCGAGCAACGGCTCGATCAGGTTGATCATAGCGGTAAGGTCTGGCTGAGTCGTCTGGTCGGCATATTCGGTGAGAATTTCGAACAACTTGGTTCGCCCGGTGATCGGGGTCGGACAGAGAAGATTCGACACAAGCGCCAGCACCAGCCCAGCTTGCCC
>JAHBWR010000120.1 GCA_019636875.1 Nitrospira sp. | reverse complement strand
ATCCGACCGAGCAGACCCATCTCCTTGGCACTGGACTTCAGGGTAATCCACCAAGGACCCAAGGCAGGAACGGTTAACATTGTGACAGATCCTGGTTGGGACATATTGAGTTGAATGTACCGTTACTCATGACGAGACCTAGTGTGAACGACCCCAGGCAAAACTGCGGAGTCCAACTATCCACAGAGCCTGCATCAGACATATCAAACTCCCTTAAAGTTTTACGAAGCTGAGTCTACTGTCCGCCGTGCAAGCTGAGGGCACGGATCGCTCAAATCTTTGTTAACAAATTGTAAATACAGACGCCTTAAAGGGATTTTGGATGGAGCACTGTGTTACGAGATTGTGTGGGATCAGGCTCGCGGAGACCTTCCATGAGAGGTGATGAGACTCATGATCCGATATAAACCCAACATGATGCGTTACGCCTTTCTGGTGATGGCCCTCACGGTTACGACCACGGGCTTGATCTCTTGCAGTACTCCGGAGAATCAGGAAGCACAAGGGAGCCCAACTCTCCCCCCTAACACCTCGGCGATCTCCCACCAGTTCCTGTGGCAGACTGACGGAGCGGGCCCCACCAGAGGTCGCGAATCAATCACGAACTGGCCCAGACTCAGTGGAGGCACGGCTAGCTGTGACCTAAGTCAAGTGGATGACCACAGCACATTGCCTCCGCACGCACCGTTCGGAGGCACCACGAACGTCCACTACCTCAAGGTGGTCTGCACCGGCGGCGCCGACGGAGGGAGAATCCAAATTGCGGCCGACATGGAAGATCGTAGTCTGGAGGGACTCGGTAATTTCGGATTCTTCTGGTATCAACCGTCCGTGTCTGTCGCGACGGCCATGACTCTTGAGATCGCGACGTCTTCAAGTTTTTCAGAATACCTTCGGTTCAACTGGGCGACGGGTGCCGTGGGGCGGCGGCTCATTGATGGGTGGAATCCGATCACCTGGCAACCCGGTGATCATGTCGGGAATGCCGGTGGGGCTGACATGACACACACGTTCACGACCTTCCGAATTCTTCTCGACCTCCGGCCCAATAGCTCTGGAACGTTCTATATCAGCGACTTTCTCCATGGCTATTATGCGAAGCCGCAGATCAACATCTGGGGCGAGAACAACTTCGCCAGCGTGTACACCAAGCTGTTCCCCGAAGCCAGAAAACGAAACTCGATCGGCTCCTACTGCCCGGTCACGGAGATGCTCAAGGATCCCGGCCGCGTGGAGCTGGAAGGGGGATTCACCAACGACCAACTGAAAGAAATGGTGGCAGCCGGATGGACCATCGGCGGCGGATCCACGGAGGGACTCAACTACATCGATTTTCACACGCTGGAGACTGCTGCCGCCGACATGGACCAGCATCTCGCCGATCTCCAACGCCTCGGCTACAAGCGCCCGATCTTCTGGTGCTACGTCGATGCCAAACACAACGTCGCACTCGATGCCGAGCTGGCAAAGCGCGGCGTGGTCGCCGCATACAGCGGCAACGTCTTTTCCGATAATACCGGCCGCTCACTCTACGGGGGGCTCACCAATCCCTACAACCTCTGGTCTGTGTCGGGCGATGCCCGTTCGTTGACCCAGATCATCGCGGCGATCGATCATGCGGTGAAATATGGTGAGCAACTCGGCCTGGAGTGGCAGCGTTATGATCAGGACTTTGACGCAGTCGCCGACTATCTGGTCAAGCTACAGGCGGAGGGGAAAATCGAAATTGTGACAGTCGAAGACATGATCACCCAATATGGCATCAAGGACGGTTCACCCACCGGCCCCCCACCAGCTCAGCCTCCGCCAACCGTTCCCCCGCCGACAAGCCCCCCACCGGCTGCGCTGTTACCTTTTGATCAAGTCGAGCCGTCCTTCACCCAATCGACCGCGCTGTTCTCCGGACTCTGGACCCAAGCAAGGGCCCGTACCGTCCGAATTGCACTGTTCGGCGATTCACAGGAAACCTCACCGGAGGGGAAAGGCGACGTGTATGTGCCACGTCTCCAATACGAAGCGTGGAAACGGTACCAAAACGTACCTGAAACCGTTGTCGCCGGCTATCATTCGTACGGAGGCGGGGCCCCATTCGGGGACTGGCTACTGACAGGCGGAGCGGCCCGGCCCGGAGCCTCGGCGACTCGCATTCCCGCAGAAAGACTCTTGCCTGGTATCCCTGCCGCCGCCCATGCCGCACCGGCAGGACCTCAGTCGGTGAACGGGCAACAGTACGGTCAGCTGATCGTTCTGGAACCGGATGCGCGTAGTCTCAACCCGGCAGCGGAAGTTCCAACCACCAATCAATACTTCTGTACTCAAAGCTCAGTACGGGCCGAGGTATTTGCGGCGACCCATCCCCAGTCCGGAGGCATCCTCTATAAAGCACGCCCGTCTGACGTGGTGCCGAGTTATTCCGCAACAGCGACGATCGAAGAAACAGCGCCGGTCTCATTGGTTGATGCGACGTTTATCGTCAAGTCTTTTACAACAGCCCCCCTGCCGTTTAATGGAAAACCTCTGCTCCAGCTGGAGCTCCTTGGGAATATGAATTCGGCCCTGACGGATATCATCGGTGCACGTTTTAAGAGTGATCAATGCCCACATGGCCTCGTCATCCAGGATCTTGGTGCCGGTGGACTATCCACCAGGGAGTTCTTGGATACGTACAAGGCCTCCGGATTCCTGTTTCGGGCCATGGGGTTCGACTCGGCTATTCTCCACTTCGGCGTCAACGACGCCGGAGAAGGAACGACGGCAGAGGAATTCCGCCAGAACACGGAGCAACTGATCGCTCGCATCCGTTCTTGGAGCGGCAAGCCCGACCTCCCTATTATTCTTATGAGCGATCCCTATCGAAAAGGGTTGACCGCCGCGCAGGAGGAAGAATATACGAAATATGTTGGAGCCCAACGAGCTATTGCCGCCTCCGATTCGAACGTGCTGGTCATCAACTCACGACGCTTAATGGACGCCCGGGGGTGGAGGGCAGATCAACCGAACCGGTTATCCGAAGTCCTCCTGGACGATGTTCACTATACTCCTCGCGGCGCCATCGAATTGGCAGAAGAGGAAATGAAGGCGCTCCTCGGTCCGTGACGTTCGACCAACAAGCTCAGGTATATCCATCGTCTGGTGACACTCGACAATGGACTCATCACACCGCCGGATGAATTCGCCTCCTGTCCTCGAACATGGATGGACTTAAGATCACCCAGGAGTAGTCCATCTAGGTCTCTCCGGACTTAATATTCCTGTACCATGTGTGGCGTATACATGAGGACTCCGCTGGAGTGTGCCGAACGACGGTGCTTGGAAGGAGCCGTGCATGGCATCACAATCCACAAAGAAGATCTTGATCGTTGAAGACGAACCGGAGATCGCACAACTGGTCAAACACTACCTGGAGAAGGAGGGGTTTCGTCCCAGTATTGCTCACACCGGCGTCGAAGCGCTGAAGCTCATAGCTAGCGAACACCCGGACCTCGTCATCTTGGATCTCATGCTCCCTGAAATGGATGGGTTGGAAGTCTGCAAATCCATCCGGCAGAAGCCGGAAACCGCCTTGCTGCCGATTCTCATGTTGACGGCGAAAAACGAGGAGTCCGATACCATCGTGGGATTGGAACTGGGCGCCGATGACTATGTGACCAAACCCTTCAGTCCAAGAACATTGGTCGCTCGGGTGAAGGCACTCTTCCGCCGCCTTGAGCGGACAAACGAACAAAAAGTGACCTCCTTGACCTACGGTCTGCTCCACATGGACCTTATTCGCCACGAGGTGACGGTGAAGGGCAAAGAGGTGCCCCTGACGGCGAAAGAATTCGGATTGCTGGAGCACTTCTTACGTCACCCCGGCCGGGTCCTGACGCGCGACATGTTGCTCAACGCCGTGTGGGGGTACGATTATTACGGAACGACGCGAACCGTCGACGTCCACGTGCGGCGTCTCAAGGTGAAAATGCCGTTCCTCGACGAATCGATCGTGTCCGTGAAATCGCTCGGCTACAAACTGTCGGACCAGCCGTGACTGCAACAGCTTTGGGAAGCTATTCTGGCGAGCTATCGCACACTCACAGCGGTAAGAGAATTGAGGTGAGAACTTCCAAAGCGACAACTCTCACTGTTGAGCCACGCGAGGCGTTGTTGCGTTCACTGCAGACCATCAACCGTTTAGTGATGTCCCTGGGCTTCCATATAAGAGCGACCGGCGCATTGGACCGGTTGCGATGTGGATACAGCAGGTTTCCCGAGATGACCGAGGATCGCTTCAGCCTCCTGAATCGCATGGTAGTTCAGCGTGTAATAGATTGAACGACCCTCCGGGCGGTGCGTCACGAGGCCGGCGTCTTTGAGTACACGAAGATGGAATGAGAGTCGCGATTGTCCGGTTTGGAATGCTTCTGAAAGTGCGCAGACATTCTGCTCCCCATCCCTAAGCCGTTCCAGAATACGCACCCTCATGTCGTCCGCCAACGCACGGAAGAGCCGGACCCTCTTCGTTCGAATAGTCGATCGTTCAACCATCACGGTTTTTCCTACAGCAACCTACGTGCGTAGTCAACGGTGAACTCGACGGAGAATCGTCAGAATGAAGACATCGGAACGATTTGTGAGCATCCGTTGTCATTCGGTGCAACAACACCGTCGAAATAGCTCAGTAACAGGTTGGAAGAGTGGGGATGAGGGTGGACAGAATGAGCTGAATCTTTGCACGCAGAGGCTAAGAGCTATCCGACCAGGCCGGTATGTTTGCGGGAGCCGGTCACGGAAACGCCCGAGCCGGTCTTAGGCGGCAAGCGGGAGACCGATACGTCGTCGCCACCAGGTCCATGACCCCAAGCCGAAAATCCCTGTGGCGTAGAGCACGACTGCGCCAGGAAGCGGGACCGGCTGGGTGTCAATGGAGAAAGCAGCAATCCCCTTTAAGAAAAATGTCGCCGGACCAGCTTGCTTGTCTCCCTCAAATACATGGTCCCAGGAGACCATAAACTCACGGCTCTCGGGGTTGAACAGACCGGTCGCCAGGCCGCCGAGGTTCCAGGTTTGATGAAAGTTTCCACGGCTCGCCCCGAAGAAGAGCGCGGACAAGTCGACGGAGATCGAGGAGCCGGAAATCGTGGCCGTGGGAACCGATGCGCCACTGAACCCGGAGGTGAAGATCGAGAAGGTCTCACACGCTTGGGCGATCGACGGGACGAGCTCCCCGATCGCCTGATACTGACCCAACTTCAGTGTACCCTCTTGGGCGAGCAACCGGTCCATCATCTCGTGGTGTTGCCCGCCGAAATTCACTGCGCCTCCGGTCAAATCCAGCTGTGTCACAGTCGCCGCGTGAACAGGTGTCGCAGACAGACCGAGACCGACCAATCCGATCATCAGGAAGAGAGTTGGGTGCATCATGATATGTGTCCTTTTGATGTGGAGCTCGTAGACTAAACCATCCGTCACCGTTGGGCCGAAGTATACAGCTCAGGAAAGGAGGAAATGTAGGTGTTTGGTGTTAAACAATTATCAAGATTAGTTGATGATATCAACTACACCAAACGTATAGCAAAGGTGCCCCTTTTGACTCAGTCGCGAGTGATACCCGCTAGAGAATGGTAGGCAATATCGGCTGGGATTTGCTTAGATCTGGATCTTCCGATTGATTGACGGCACTACTATAGAGCAGATTGATGGAGGCCGGGTTTCGTGAGGAGAGAGAATCGAAAGCGTACGCTTTGTATCTCCCTAATCAGGCTCGTGCGGTAAATATATCGTCGTATCAGTTAGCGCTTTCGTGGTTTCTTTGGACTGAGGGACTTGACGCGATCCGTACGAGGCTCCATATCACAGGGGCCTACCGGGTCCTCGATTCGAGTCTTCTCGATCAATTCCTCCACGGATGCCCGAAAGACTCTCAAACTCCCTCGACCGATCTTGGTGCCGCGCAAACGCCCCTCGTCCACCCACCGATAGATCGTCCATTTACTGACCCTCAACAATTTAGCTGTTTCCTGTATCCGCAGTAGGATCGGTTCCATCATCAATCCTGAGTGAGGGATGTGCGCTGGTGCAACCGTCATCCCTCATGCCGCACAACTACCGCATCACTTGCGCGGTGCAGTACCACCCATCGCCTTTGACTCCGCTTACAGCTTGTATGAGTTGGCTCGAGTCGGTCTTGGCTCCTTCCACCGTCACAATGGCATGACCTTTCATGCTCTTCATGTCGACGGCTTTAACGCCTGCCACTTTTTTAAGAACCGACTCCACTTGACCCAAGTATGCATCACAATGTTTCCCGTCGAACATCAGGACGACCGTTTCCTCCGTCGCGCCTTGTGCAAATCCCACAGGCCCGCCCAGTGCCACCAAAAGAACTACCGTGAATCCTATCCTATTCATGCGCCTCCCTCCTTGTAGAACGGTCGCGAGCGAGTGCCCACGCACATTATCGTTGTTCGATGGCCACCCACGTGTCACATCGATCTCCCACAGGATGGCTCTTGCCCACATAATTCGTATGAGGATGTGATGGTCTGTCGTGCGTCGTCACAAGATGGCAAAAGAAATTGTTGATGTCCTATCCGGCCAGGGCGGCTGCGTGACGATGCGAGGCCATAAGTGGTTTACGACGCTCCCGGGCCCGACGACGCAGAGATGGTTTCCGCCAGTCTTGTGCAATGGCGACTGACGGTTCCGCAAAAGGTGTCTGGATGCCTTCACGTCGACCGGCCGCAGAGCAGAACAACTCGCCGGCACGAGGGACCACCGACATCACTGGGTTGACTGTGGGGAGAGGTTTCAGTTTGAAACCCACACCTTTGATGGTCATCAGCCGACAGTGATGGTCCGGTTCTCGGTCCAACTGTTGCCGCAGAGCATGGATGTGGACATCCAATGCGTGTCCACCCACTGCAAAATCCCGTCCCCACACAAGATCCACCAGTTCCCGTCTACTGAAAATCTTTGAAGGCTCCCGCATGAGTGCCGCCAAGATCGCGAAGGGCTTGGCAGACAGCTTCACCGCGCGCCCTGCAATGGTCACTTCATGAGCATCTGCATCCAATTGAACGGCCCCGACCTGATAGACACCACGGCGCATTGCCTCACCATCGACTCGCCGCACATAGGCGTGAACTCTGGCCAGAAACAGGCATTCGCCGTCTCGGAAGTCATGAACGCCATCCATCCCCCGTTCGAGGTCCGATAGACATTGCTCCTCGGTATAGAGATGACCACGCGGGACCGCTCCCATCAGTGGCAACCACCGAAGCAGCGGGTCGGTGCGGAGCATGTCCCAATCTTGGACTCGATGGTCGACGACCATAAGGAGAAAGCTCGTCGCATCAGCGGTTGCGGTGATTTCGCTTGCCGAACCGGCCATTCGCACCTCAAAGTGTGCCTGGCGCAATTGCATTTCGATCTCTTTGGCAAAGATAGGGTCGGGCGACAACAGCCCGATGACCCGCGCGGCACTCGACCTTGGGCGTTGAGTTGCCATGACCGTGTGAGACTTCCTCGATTCCATCTCGCCGCGAGACACCATCCCGATCATCCCGAAAGAAACCAGCGCAAACAGAATGGCACCGGACGGAAAGGAAGAGTCAGGTTTCCCTGAGAGATGGCCCATGAGCGAAATCGGCTCCGCTACGACCGACGGAACGGGAGCTTCGAGTTCCAAAAAAGACTGCGTCAGATGCAGGAAGGTAACCCGAGCTTCTATGACCGATGGGGTGCTGGTGAGTATTGCCCCAGCGAAAGATGGGATTGAGCTGTTTTGACTGAACGTGTGAAGGCTGGCTGCCATTGCAGTGGCGGAGAAACTCCACGACATCAGGACTGAAATGGAAACCATGACGAGCCTGCCGAATACTCGGGCGAACATCTTCGTCATGAGTCTGTGTTTCATATGTTGACTCCCGCGACTATCAGTCATCCGATATGCAAGTTCTGATTCTTTCATGAGAGCGTATGCCACCCCGCCGAACCGTGGAAACCGACTCGGAGGGATCGCTCTATCGATCCCTCCGAGTGGCAGTACTGTCCTAAATATCAGGCCTTGGCCATCATCTTCCGTCGGGCTAATCCTGCCAACCCGGCTACACCCGTGCCAAAAAGCCACACGGCACCAGGGATTGGGACCCCTGGCCCTCCGAGGGTCGATCCCCACAACGAGACGGTGTATGTTCCGCCCCCTTGATTCAGACCCTGTGGGTGCAGGTGATAGTCGCGCGACAATCCGAGATCCGCGAGCGGTTGATTCGTAAAGGTAGCCGCTGCCGGCACCACTTCCGTATCACCGTTGTTCTCAAAAATCGGGGCGCCGAAGCTGAGAATATTATTGGCCGTCGACGTCATGTTGAAATGAGTGAACGAACCTAAATCGAAGTTAATCGTATCCAAGAATAACCCTGAGCCGGCCGTGACGTTGAACGTGACTGGGTTTGCGGCATCGCCGTTCCCCGCAGTAAAAACTCCGGCATCGAGGGTGACGGCCTGTGCGGTCGCACCGAGAGCCAAGGCTCCAGCGGCGACAAATCCGGCAACCGCCGTCTTCAGCCTATACGTGCGTGTCATACTGAACTCCTTTGTTAGAGTGAAAAGCACCTAGTGGAACACCTTCCGACCGTGTGAGATAGAGCTCTATTCGGTCATACCTACGGTTATAATTTGTGTGCCGATGGAGGTCTACCGACCAGAGCACCAGCTGCTATCACATGTGACAAGAAAAGCTTTCATATCGTTTAAACTCTCCGCCGTCGCACAAAGCCCTTCCCCTATCTCTTATACGCAACCTTCCTCTTCTAGAAAGCGATGGTATCAAGAGCGGTCAAACTCCTACTACCACCGGATACAACGGATGCTACAGATGTGACAAAAAGATCGTTACAAATGCTGAGGTATTTGACCAGAGATGTCGAAGGGGGAATGACCAGACTAGGCTCAACAAGAATCCACTCGGAGGGATCTGACCGATCCCTCCGAGCACAATCGACGTGACGTTCGATTTATTTCGCCATCATCTTGCGACGAGCCAAGCCGGCCAAGCCGATGAGACCCGTTCCGAACAGATACGCGGCAGCCGGCACGGGAACCGGAGACACATCTCCATTCACCGACATGGAAATGTGCATATTGCGCGCCCCACGCAGCTTGAAATAGTCATCTGTCGCCGCTGGGTTGTTTGGGTTGCTCGGATTGCCGAAGTTCGTGCCGTTGCACGACTCGGATACGCCCGTGCAACCTTGCGGAACACCTTCCTGCACTTGTTCAAACAGCGACGCCAAATCGGTCTGATTAGCACCACCGATGAACAGTGAATAGATGCCAGGTCCTAACGTACCGGTCCAGGTAACCCGGTTGTCCTGCACATCACCGTCATGACCGTCACCGACGGCGACACCGGTGAAGGTCATGGT
>JAHBWR010000012.1 GCA_019636875.1 Nitrospira sp. | reverse complement strand
CCTCAGTGGAAACGACCGAAGAGGTAGGCCCGGTGGCGTCGCCGACCGGGCCACTTCCCTCGGCAGATCATGCCGCGTGCGCCTCAGATGCGGCACGCTGGACAACGACACGTTCGATCGTCACGGGCACCGGACGACAGACTGTGTTACACACCGGCGAATGCCGCTGGGCGAACGCGATAAGCTCCGCCAGATCCTCATCGCTGCAATCGGCCTCGATGTCCATCCTGATACGGATCGACTCGTAGCCGGCAGGCACGCTGTCGTCGAGCGCGAGCAAACCCTGTAAGTCGATGTTGCCGGTGAGCTCGGTCGACAACTTGCGCAATTTGATACCGCGTGCCGCTGCGTGCAGCACCGTCGTCGTCGTGACGCAACCGGCCAGCGCGTGGAGCAGGAATTCTACAGGATTGGCCCCCTCGTTGTGCCCGAGCAGCACCGGAGGTTCGCCATTGGTGAAGACGAAGGCTTCGCTGCGCGACGCGTCCTCCGACCCCGCGCCGTAGAAATCCTTGATCGTCGAACGGTTCTCGCCACCATCGATCCACCGGTTATGGGCACGAAACTGGAACTGCGCCAGGGCCGGATTGTTCTGGAGCGCTTTGACGGTTTGGCCCATCTGCTCAAGGTCGAGTCCGTTGCAGGTTTTACTGATGTGCGTGGTCATGCTGATCTCCTTCGGCAAGGGTTAATGTGTCGCATTGGATCGCCCAATGCTTTCTATCGCCGCAGGAGAACAATACCGCTTGACAGCGAACGGAGTAAGGTGCGTTTATGACGAAAACTGGCTTTTCGTGCCACTAAATGAATCGATGTTTTGAATCGAAACCCATGGCTACCACCAAGAAATCTGGAAAAACCCAGGTGGACGTACTCATCGTCGCTGTGCCGGAGACCGCTGGTTCCGCGCTGTACGGCATGGTGGACGTGCTCAAGGCTGCGGGCAGTGTGTGGGAAACGCTCACTCGGCAGGGCGAAGGCCAGTCCCTGTTCAACGTGCGCATCGTGGCGCCAAGAAGGAAGGCCTTTGTTTGCGGCAACGGCATCCCTGTCAGGCCGGACTGCGTCCTAGCCGACGAGTCAAAGGCGCAAATTGTCATCCTGCCTGAGCTCTGGCTCGGGCCAGACGAGGACATCCGCGACCGCTATCCGACTCTGATGGACTGGTTACGTAGGGCCTATAAACAGGGTGCTTTTCTCTACTCCGCCTGCTCTGGTGCAGTGATGCTCGCGGCTACCGGTCTGCTCGACGGCTGTTCTGCCACCTCACACTGGGCCTACCAGGACCTGTTCCGTAAGCGCTACCCCAATGTAGAGTTTCACCCCGAACCAAACCTCGTCATTGCTGACCCCGATGGTCGCATCGCGACTGCTGGCGGCACCACCTCTTGGCACGACCTCGCGATCCACATTATCGCACGCCACGCCAATCCCGGTGAAGCGTTGCGGATCGCCAAGGTATATCTACTCAAATGGCACGGCGAGGGCCAATTGCCATACGCACCGCTTTCGCGCGTCTCGCCGCACGCCGACTCTCTAGTTCGCGAATGCCAGAGACAACTTGATCGACGTTATCGGGAATCGAATGTGATCCCAGACATCGTCGGGAAAGCACGGATTCCCGAACGTACGCTGAAGCGCCGCTTCAAGGCCGCCACCGGCATCACCTTTATCGAGTACGTGCAAAACCTGCGCATTGAAGAAGCCAAACGCCTACTCGAAACCACTGGCATAAACGCCGAGGAGATCGGACCAGCGGTCGGTTACGAGGACTACTCGTTTTTCCACCGCCTCTTCAAGCGCCTGACCGGACTCACGCCCGCTAGATACCGGCGCATGTTCAAGCCCATACTCAAGGCGGGAACCCCCGTATGAACCCCGTGATACAGGAAGAGATGACCGGCTGCGGGATTGCCAGCGTCGCGGCAATTGCTGGTGTCAGCTACGCACTTGCCCAAACGGCCGGTGCGTCACTCGGCATCTTCGCTTCAGATCCTCGCCTATGGTCTGATACCGATCACGTGCGTCGCCTACTTGCGCATTTTGGCTACACAGCCGCACCAACTCAAATTCCGTTTGCGTCGTGGGACGCACTGCCGGATCTCGCCCTGCTTGCGATCAAATGGCGTGTCATACGCAACACCCCGTATTGGCACTGGGCAGTCTTCCTACGCGACGCGCACGGCCCCGTCGTGTATGACTCAAATCAAGCGCTGCGCAACAATGTGCGCCGTGACTTCAGCCGCATCAAGCCCAAATGGTTCATCGAAATCAAAACGAAAGACGAGGTCGGTTCTTGACTTTGCACTGCCAAAGTTCTGGAAGGCTATCGCATCGTGAAGTTGAGGCTAGATCTTCAATCGCGCAGGCACAGGAAAGCCGACCTGGTCTCCAGCCGTTCTTCTCTTCATTGTGCTACACCGCAGTGTTGTCGAACCAACAATCTGTCGGACATGCGGGGCCGAGCTTTTATAGCTTCGATTTCGTTGAACCAGCTTTGGTCCGCTCGCCACGACACTGATCCACTCGCCAATGCACTTCCTCAGTCCACAGCTACGCAGGAGCGAGAACATGTTGTCATGACCGATTTTCTGAGTCGACTCCATTCCCTCTCATCTTGCCTTGCCTCTCCTCATCTTCTGCCCTTTAGGATGTCGCCGACAATAGCCTAACCCCACTCACTAAGGACTCGCATGGAAGCAACTTTTTGGCACAACCGATGGCAGACAAACCAGACCGGATGGCACGAATCCTCCGTCAACCCGCTGCTGATCGCCCACTTCCCTTCGCTGAATCTGCCTTCAAGCCGACGCGTCATTGTCCCGCTCTACGGGAAGTCACTTGATCCTGACTGACTGCTGTCTCGTGGGTATGTGAGTGGTCTGTATCCGTAGCAGCACGCCCAGGTTGCAATGAAAGGCCTTCTCCATGCACAACGCCATTTCAAGCGTGAGTGAGGAGCTTTCGTTCAGCAAGTCAGACTGCATGGCTCGCCGATAGTTCTCCCATCTGAGCAGTGCCGATACTTCTCTAAGGCATTGATACATATTCATAATAAATAATAATTGTCTACTTTGTCTAAACTAGATAGAATGGATGTGTGAGGTGATAACCATGCGCTACGTCTCAGCAAGCGATGCGAAGCAGAAACTGGCGGCGATCCTGGATGCGGCGCAACGGGAACCCGTCATGATCCGCCGTCAGAAACGTGATGTGGCTGTGCTGCTCTCGGCTCAAGAATATGAGCGGGTGTGCGCCATGAACCGAGAGGAGTTTTTACGGTTTTCAGATCGGGTGAGTAAGAAGGCCAATGCCCAGGGGCTGACGGAAGAGAAGCTCCACGAGATTCTGGCTGATGAAGGCTAGACGACGTGTGGTGCTGGATACCAACACCCTGATCAGCGGCGTGCTACTGCACGGCTCCGTGCCAGGACAAGCTGTGCGAAAGGCGATTACCGAAGACCTTATCTTAATGTCTGAGAATAGCCTGTTTGAACTGGCGGATGTGTTGTCGCGCAAGAGATTCGACCGCTATCTCCGCGTAGAAGACCGGGAAGAATTCGTGCGGCTCGTGCTGCCAGTGACCGAGATGGTGCCGATCGTGACCGCGGTCCATGCCTGCCGGGACAAGTCAGACAACAGAATTTTGGAGGTTGCCGTCAACGGCAATGCGGCGCTGATTGTCAGCGGTGACCAGGATCTGCTGATGCTCAATCCTTTTCGAGGCATTCCCGTGCTGAAACCCGGAGAGTATGCTCGGGATACCCACGATACCGATGACACCACCCGCGCATCAGGAAAACCTGAGTGAATATTCCTTCGACGCTTTGGAGGAAACCACGTTATCCTCACATCTCACCTCTCATTTCTTCTCTTCCGCCTTCGCCCTTTACGATAGCGCAGATACAGATTGACTCCACGCAGAGGAATGATTTCATGGAACCAAACTTTTGGCACAACCGATGGCAGACAAACCAGACCGGATGGCACGAATCCTCCGTCAACCCGCTGCTGATCGCCCACTTCCCTTCGCTGAATCTGCCTCCTGGCAAGCGCGTCTTTGTCCCGTTCTGCGGGAAGTCACTCGACCTCGGCTGGCTTCTATCCCAAGGGTATACGGTGGCTGGAGCAGAACTCAGCGAACTGGCCGTCACACAACTCTTTGGCCAGCTGGGAATGAAGGCCCGTATTTTGGAAATTGGAAAGCACAAACACTTTCGCGGAGAGAAAATCGACATTTTCGTGGGGAATCTTTTCGACCTGTCGCGCGAGATACTTGGCCTTGTCGATGCGGTCTATGATCGAGCCGCGTTGGTCGCGCTACCAGAGGCGATGCGGGTGCAGTACACGGCGCATCTCAAAGCCATCACAACGTTCGCTCCCCAACTCGTCATCGGCTATGAGTACGACCAAACTATGGCGCCCGGGCCTCCCTTCTCCGTCACTCCCGATGAACTCCATCGCCATTACAGCGACGACTACACCCTCACACCTTTAGCCCGGATAGACGTCCCCGGCGGGCTCAAGGGCAAGTGCCCAGCAACGGAGCACGTCTGGCGATTGGACAAGCGACGGAGCGAATAGCTCCACGGGCTTCAAATCAGGCAGGTAAACGGCACATAGCTTTATTGAATACAGGGCAGCGAGTTTGGCTAGCTAAGGGAGTTACTCCTAATTACACACCGATAGCCATACGGACTGGGTGAACGGTTTCCTGAATGCCGTACGGCCCTGCCGAATCCACTTTTTCTGGATCGACATACGTCCCGAACAGGCGATCCCACACGGTGAACAAGACCCCAAAATTCGCCCCTACCTGTCCACTCGATTTCAGGTGGTGCACCCGGTGGTAGCGTGGTGTGACGAAAAACCATTCAAGCTTTCTCGATTGCCAGGTCACATTCATGTGCATCCAATTATTCGTCAGCACCATCAGATAGCCATACATGGGAAAGAATATGGTTGGCACTGGCTTGAGCAAGGGAAATGCCAGTAGATACGGAACACCGGCCAGAATCACTTGTGGGAAGCTTGCTCGAATTCCAGCGAGCCAGTACAGTTCGGTCGGGGCATGGTGCCATCGGTGAACAGGCCAGACCCACGCGGTGTGCCAGAGTCGATGCATCCAGTAGGCGAGTCCATCGAGAACGAACAGAAACACGATCAGCCTAACCAAAGACGGAAGGGCCAGCCAGCGCCAATACGGATAGATCGGAAACGGGATTCGATTGGTGAGCAGCTGAGCGACGGCAAAGAAAATCTGGTAGGTGGTGAAAGCAGCTACATCCGACAGAAACACTTGGCGGTAGGCAACAGGGCGTGTCGGCCACCAATATTCGGCTGCAAAGAAAAGCAGGCCAATCCCCCAAAAGGTCGCGAGCCATTCCCACGAAACAACATTCGCAAGAAAATCGAGCATGCGTCCAACCTCGGCACCACACCTCTGCACGGTTTCGCAACTGAGCAAGGCAAGAGGATCGCTTAGCGTGATCGCGCTGGTCAAGTCAGCAGCGTGTTCCCATTACCCTTCTTCTGTAGGGGGAGCGCCATCGACTACTCCGAACTGGACTCGAAAAGTGGGCGCCTCCAAGGTCTGAAGCTGGAGTCAGATTGTGTCTTGTATAGGCGCAGGCGAGCCGATCGTTTCTCCATCAGCGCACGCTCGATGGTACGATCGAGCATCTTTTTCCAGGAGTGCGTGCTTGATGAACATGAGCCTTTCTAGATTGATGATATTGCTTGAAAGACCCTCGTACACAAAAGCTTGAACATACCGCACATTTGGACTTCCTAGGCCGCCATGGCTTGCGGGCAGACAAGCGACAGGGTATCGCGCAGCTGGGTGCGGACATCAGTCAACAATGCTGGGAGGTTGGTGAGGACAAACCCCGTGGCTGTGATGGCATAGGGACTCACGGGCAGGGCAGCAGGGCGCCGGCTTGGCTCTAGTTCTTCGATGTCGGCCACGACGCCAGCCAGATGAACCAGAGACGCGTGAAGCTCGAATTCGCCGGCATCCTTTGGACTCAATTGACAACGAATAGCCTGCTCAAGTCGTACTGGCATTTCCCAAGACCGGATGAGTTCAGCACCGACTTCAGCAAAGTCGCAACCGATATTGGACTGCTCTACCTCCGCTAGCGAGGCTTCAAGATAGCCGGCTTCGATGAGCGCCGACTGTGCCCGCTGTGGGACGGTCTGATACAAGACGAAGTGGCCGATGTCACGTAATAGACCTTCGATAAAACAACGTTCGCTGTGGTCGACACCACAGGACGTTGCCATTTTTTCGGCGACCAACGCACAGAAGAGGCTCTTGCGCCAAAATCTGGCTGCATCCATGAATTGTGACGGCATCCCGGAAAACGTCTGGCCGATCGTGGTCGTGGTGACAAGTTCCCTCACCGCTTGAACACCGATCACATTGACTGCACGGGAGATAGTGTCGATCTGTTTGGGAAACCCATAGGAAGAGCCGTTCGCAGTACGGAGCACCCTCACCGACATGGCCGGATCCAGCTTGAGAACCTCCGCAAGGTCTTCCGCGGTCGCATCGGGATTATCCACCACATCCCGGACATACGCGTGCAGCTCCGACAAGGTGAAGACAGAGGTACAAGACTCGACCAGTTCGCTTGCTAATGGCATGGTGCAGAATCCTCCCGCTATCTCTCAAAAGGCAGACGCCTGCTCTTACCTCTCTCAAACACGACTCGATGAACCCCTTTTCTTGTGTGGTGTCATCGGATGAAACGGCTAGGTCTTCCCCCACCTTTCAGTGTAACCGATCAGCAATATCCTGCAAGAATCGGATCGTTATCCGGCAGTCAGACACGACCGCACAATAGAGATAATCCTTGCATTCAGAGGAAAGGGGCTATGGGCACACCCACGAGTATGGCCCGAACGGCTATGCTGCCATGGCAGAGGGTTGGATCAGTGCCAGCATATCTTGCAGATGTGCCTGAGCCTCGGTGAGTATGGCTGGCAGACCAGCCGTCGAAAACTGCGTGGTCGTCACAGCGAAGGGATCGAACGGCAGGACTTCATGGCGTCGATTCGGCTCAAGCTCTTCATGATCGGCAACAACGCCGGCCAGGTGAATGATGGACGCATGAATGGCAAACTCCCCAGCCTCGTTTGGGCTGAGCTGATACCGAACCGCCTGCTCAATCTGCAGAGGCATCCCCCAGGAGCGAATGAGTTCGGCGCCCACTTCGGTGAAATCGCATCCGATATTGGACTGCTCTACTTCCGCCAACGAGCTATCGAGATAATCCGCCTCGATGAGCGCAGATTGAGCCCGCTGAGGAACGGTCTGATACAGGACAAAGTGGCCGATGTCGCGTAGTAGACCTTCGATGAAGAAGCGTTCCGCGTCGTCGATTCCGCATACTTTCGCGATCTTTCCAGCAAGCAGGGCACAGAACACGCTTTTGCGCCAAAATTTGGAGACATCCATCAGCTGAACGGGCATCCTGGCAAATGTTCGGCCGATGGTAGTCGACGTGACAAGATCACTGACCGCCTGTGTGCCGAGGAGATTCACGGCATGTGTGATGGTATCGATCTGTTTGGGGAACCCATAAAGCGGGCTATTCACGATGCACAGCAGTCGCGCCGAAATAGCCGGATCCAATTTCAGCGCATTCGCGAGATCATCCATAGTCGACGCAGGGTCATCGACCACATCTCGCACACGGAAATAGATCTCCGGTAGGGTGAAGACGGTCGTACAGGATTCAACCAGTTCCTGCGCCGATGGCATCCTGAACACCCCTCCCCGCTGTGCGTGATTCGAGACAAGCTCCCGACATCTCTATCGGCGAGAAACGATCAGAACTGTAGGACAGCGTTTCTATGCGAGAGGAGCCACCGAATCAGGAGGACTCTCGATCCGCGACTTACGGCTTGCCGTCTCCCGTCACGGTGAGCGCCCCATCACTCATCGCGCGAACATGGAGCGCATCTACATCGGCGAACACGGCGATCCCTTGCATCGAGGTCACCGTGCCCTGCATCGAGACGGTTGGACTCAGCGTTCGATTGAGCCCCGTTTTGAGAAGGTCGCGCAATTGATCGATCTTCGGTGTGACACCGAGTACGACTTCGGGAGTAATGGATTCTAGGAGCGGTGCATGATAGAGCCAATCCGGCGCGGTGGTCTGCAACAGTTGCGTTGTAGCGGGATCATACCGAAGCCCTCCAAGGTAGACCGTCCGTGTCAACCCGTTGATTTCCGGTTTCCCGATCAAATACACGTGGCCCCGCGCATCCCCGGTAAAATCCACACGAAGAAGCACCTGGTTCTCACCAAGCCCTGAAATGGTCGCACCGGTCATCCGGACGAAATTCCCCTTGTTGGCGACGCGCTTCCCTTTCAGCCGGTTCGAGAGCGTCTTGGAAAGCGTGCCGTAATCAACTTGGATATCGGCCACGACATGAAATTGCTCGGCACCGGGTTGCTTCTCGGGATAACCATCCTGGACATCCGCCACACCACGAAAATCCGGAGAGGACGCGTTCGCAACGAGCTGAGGAAGCGCTGCAGTTGTCGCCGGTGGTTCCGCACCCAGGACGATCACCGGATGCGCGGTGAGCTGAAGAGTATCGGTGACGACATGGCCATCCTTTGAAAATCCAGTATGCCGTACTTTGTCGAGGTTGAGCAGAAGCCAGGTATCCGTCTCCAATGGAATAGGATTCTGGAGCGCAGTCCAGACATCCTCCGCCTGAGATTTGACACTCAGCCCGTTGAGACGCGAGACGGCACTGTTGAGTCCTCCCCTGACCTGGTCTTCGATCGCACCATTGACGGCCTGCTGCAGGTCCACATCCGAGATGCGCAACTGGCAGGGCTCGATAGGATGAACCGTCACGCTACGGAGTGACGCCGAAACCCCGTAATCCGGTGTCATCCCCATGGCGATACTCCCGTTGAGCGTGGCTTGCCTTGGCCATCCGCTCGCATCACCACACTGAGCCAAGGATTCAGCACCCTGCGCCTGTGACCGCGCGCCTACCTTATAGCGGAGGGGCGCACTCACAAAGAGAGAGACTCCCGAAAGGTCGATATCCTTCCACCAATTTCTGAGCGACAACCCGGATTCCTTCCCATCTACGGAGTGAGCAGCCTCCCGTTCGATCGTGAACTCATCCCGCTCCGCATAATACTTGTAGTCCACACCTTTCGAGTGTTTGGCAAGGGTCCGCCAATGGTCAAACTTCTTGGGAATCACGTTGGGGTCGTTGGCTGCATGGAGAAATGCGGAGACGTCCATCTGCACCGGCACATTGATGACGGAGTCTGCAGTTCCACGAATCGGGTTCTCGAGTGATGGAAGTTTTTCAGGTGCCGGTGGTCGCATCACATAGTCGGTATCAGAACAACTCGACAACAACAGCACCATTCCTATCGCACCTACTATATGGTATCCGGAGTTACGAAGCATGGGAGCCTCCTTCCCCTTTCACTCAAGACCGTCGACGCGCTTCACGAGAAGCGGATGATTGGGCCTAGAATACCAGGATCCTGCTGTGCAAAAACAGCAGAGAATCCCTTGCCGTCTCTGACCACTTTGGGGAGTCCACCGTCGGCTGCTATCAGCCATCGCCAATCGGTTGAGCCCGTTTCTCTTCCAGCTCCGCCCAACGTGCATACAACCGTTCCACTTCGGCCTGCGCAGTATGAAGCGTCGCGTATCGCTCCTGAAGCACGTCGGCAGATGAGACGATCGCCGGATCGTTCACCGCCGTTTGGCAGCCCACGACAACCTCCTCTGCTGCAAGAATCTTCGCCTCAATCTGGTCCCATTCCCGTTGTTCCTTGTACGACAGACCTTTCCGTTTGCCGGCACTTGGCCTCTCTGTACGGTCTCGGGAAGGCGATCGCCGGCTCTCGTCCGACGTCTTTCTCGACTGAGCTGCTTCCCATTGAGCATAATCGGCAAACCACTCGGCACGACCCATCCCATCCAACGCAAGAAGCCTCGTGGAGACACGGTCCAACAGCCACCGGTCGTGCGTCACCAGCACCAGCGCTCCGGCAAATTCCAGCAAGCTCTCTTCCAACACATCGAGCGTCGGAATATCCAAATCGTTCGTCGGCTCGTCGAGGATGAGCAGATCAGCCGGTTCCAGCATCAACCGCGCGATCAGTAACCGGGCCTGCTCTCCACCAGAGAGACGTGAGACCGGGAGATCCAGCTGTTCCGGTGTGAAGAGGAAGCGCTTGGCCCAGGAAACAAGATGAATAGAGCGATCCTGATACACGACCGCATCACCGCCGGCCGGAGCGAGGGCGCGCCGCAAGGTTGCCTGCTGGTCCAACGATCCTCGGTGCTGCTCAAAGGTCACCACACGGAGCCGATCCGCGCGTATGATGGCTCCGCTATCTGGTTCCAACGTACCGGCCAGGAGTTTCAGAAGAGTTGTTTTGCCGCTTCCGTTCGGGCCAAGCAGACCGATCCGTTCACCTGGCCCTAGGAGGATGTCGAGGTCGGATACGATCGGTCGACCACCGAGCGATTTCTCAAGCCCCTTCACCACCAACAATTGCTTCGACTTTCGTCCGGAAGCCGTGAAGTCGATGGCAGCCCTGGCATTCCCCTGTCGCGACTCAATGTCGTGTAACTCGTCGATCAGACGACCGGCGGAATCGATCCGGGCCTTGGCCTTCGTCGTGCGGGCCTTGGGCCCTCGCCTGAGCCACTCTACCTCACGCCGTACACGATTGGCTAACGATGCCTGATAATCGGCTTGCGCTTGCAGCGCCGCCTCCCGCTGCTCGAGGAACTCGCTGTACCGACCGTTTGCCTGAAAGACACCATCGGCATAGCTTCGGTTCAATTCCCAAATCCTCGTGGTCACCGACTCCAAGAACCGCCGATCGTGGCTGATCACGATAAACGCATGGGGCTCAGCCTTCAGCAGGGCTTCAAGCCACAAAATTCCTTCGACGTCCAGATGGTTGGTCGGTTCGTCCAGGAGCAGCACATCGGGTTCCAGTATGAGCGATCGCGCGATCGCCAACCGTTTTCTCCATCCCCCGGATAAGGTCGAGACCGCCTGATCGGAACGGACAAATCCACCGAGGCTCAGCGCTTTGGCTATTGGGCCACCCTGTTCATGCGGATCAAGACCTTCATCAAGGAGGACCTGTACCAGTGCATCTTCAACCGAATGCTGCTCGGAAAACATAGGCTCCTGCGGAACATAACCGATACGAACCTGACGCCTGACGGATCGCGTCCCGCTATCAGGTTCTTCAAGGCCGGCCAAAATCTTGAGCAACGTGGATTTCCCGGAACCGTTGGGGCCGATCAATCCAACATGATCGCCTTCGCAGAGTCCGATCGATAGACCGGTGAACAACGGTTTGACTCCGTAACTCTTCTCAAGCGACTCGCAGCTGAGCAGGAGGGCTGGCGGCATAATCGGTGGAGTGTACTGTACCTGATCACCGAGAGTGAAGAGCCTGTTTCTTCGGTAAAGTTGACACAGTTACAGAGGAACAGTAGCCTGTCACCATTCATAGGCCTCACGTCTACAACGAGACCAGAGAAAGGGGAACCCCGCAATGAAATCGATCTGGAGCATCCTAAGCCTGTGTCTGCTCCTTGCCGCCGCAGGCTGTGGCGGAAACAAGGCCGAAATCCAGGAAGACCGCCTCACCGTCGGCAAGGTACAGGGAGAAATCAAAGTGGGGATGGCTGCCTCCCAGGTAGCCGAGCTCCTCGGGAGTCCCAATATCGTGACCACCGATGAGAAACGGCGCGAGGTCTGGATCTACGATAAGGTCTCGACCGATCGCGTGGATACAGCAAGCTCAACCTTTGCCAGCATCATTATTCTGGGAGCCGCCTCACGCGACAGTTCGAGCTCACAGCGCCAACGGACCCTCACTATCATCATCAAGTATGACGAAGACAAAAAGGTCCGAGACTTTGCGTACAACTCCACCCAGTTCTGACCAACCGGTGAGACGGATTCTCGCCCTGAGGGGAAGGAGTCGTCTGGTCATGGCAATCTTGGCACCTGCGCTCCTGGGCGGCTGTGTCGCCCATACCGAGCCGGCCGAGCTCTTCGCGCTGACGCCAGACATCCCAAAGAACCGGGCGATGCAGACCCGGATGTTTGAAACCCCGAACGACCGAGAACTTCTCTCCGCCTCGGCCGCCGTCCTCCAGGATTTGGGGTTTCAGGTCGAAGAAAGCCAGCGGGAAGTTGGTTTCCTCCGAGCCACCAAAGAACGCAGCGCTCGAGAGTATGGCCAGTATGTCAAGCAAGTGCTGGTATTGCTGCTCTCCCTTGGAAAGGTCATGCAGCCGGTTGACCTCCATCAGAAGATCGCCGCCTCACTCATCGCCCGCCCGCTTAATCCTGAAGCGACCCGCCAGGAAGTCCGCGTCATGTTCTATCGGGTCGTGTGGAAGGGAGACGGGCAAGTGGACAACCAATACATCCCTCCGGGTGAGCAGTATATGGAAATGATCCGAGACCCGGAGATCTACCAGCAATTTTTCGCCAAACTTTCTAAGGCGGTGTTTTTAGAAGCCCATCGAATCTGAGGACATGGCATGAATACATTCACGATACATAACTCATTGTTCGGCGCTGGTCTTCTACTCGCCGGGATTCTTTCTCTGCAGGGTTGCGCCGCACCTGAGGTGAAGCCGGACTTGTTGGCCCCGACCGAAGCCCAGATGAAGATTCGGAGCCTCCAAACCAGGAACTTCGACCTTAAGGACCGAAACGCTGCCATTCGCGGTGTGATTGCCTCTCTACAGGACTTAGGTTTCATCATTGAACGGGCTAATGAAGGCCTTGGTCTCGTCACCGCGGCACGATTCGCCGAACCGAACTACTACGACGTGGTCACGATCACTGTGACCGTACGGCAGGAAACGGCTGAAAAGATGAGCTTTCGCGCCAACGCCATTTACAACAACAAACCTATCGACGACCCGAAGGTCTATCAGAACTTCTTCGCTGCACTACAACGGGCCCTGTTTCTTTCCCAGGAGTCGACCCCCTCGTCATGATCGTCGAACACCCGCTGAATTCGCGGATACCATCACAATGGCTGATGCCGACCGCACTCCTCGGAGCCGTCCTGCTCTCGGCCTGTACGCCCTACGAAATGCGACACGATAATCAATCGGACGCCAGGACGCAGATCTGGTTATCTGAAGAAAGTCAGGTCAAAGTTCGGGCCGCGCAGACACGTGTGTTCGACACGACAGATAGGCGCAAGATGCTCCAGGCCATCGTCACAACCTTGCAGGACTTGAACTGTAAGATCGACGTACTTGATGAAGAACTGGGAATCGTGTCCGCCAAAAAATATGTCGACCTTGAGCGACCAAGCTTCCTCGATCCCTCCTACATCCTGTATCGTCCAGATACCCTCCTGTTTCTCACGAGAAATTACCGCGCGTGGGGTCCTTTCTATCACCGCAGCGACCTCGTGCGACTAACCGTCACCGTTCGTGACCGCAATGAGTCCCAGCTCGTCGTCCGCGCCAGCGCACAGTTCTATCTCCGCGCCGTGGAAGATCCCGTGCCTTATCAACAGTTCTTCCGCACCCTGGAACAAGCCGTCTTCCTGGAAGGACACGCGGTCGACTAGTCGGCCAGCGGAAGATCTACCGGAGGACGGAATGTATTGACTGACTCCTACGCAAGAGATATTGTCAGCGAAAAACTGAGGTGACATGACGACTCACGGCGTTCCTACAGAGACACATCATCGTATTGAGATCGAGCAATCGCTGGGTCACCCAATCATGGCTCGCCTTTCGCGATTATCAATCCTTGCGGGTTTCCTCGTTTTTCCAGGAGCATTGCTGGGCATGGAGTCCCCCGTGCGTGCACAGGACTTGACGGCAAGCTTGTCCCACGCCGCTCACTATAATGGATCCGAAGAATCCTCACGTACGGATACGATTCCAATCACCGACACTCCCGATCTGCCGAACGACGACATCTACGAAACCACAGAGAGTGATACATCCAACACTTATGACCTATCAGAACATCCAGCCGAACAATTCGATGACGCCAACTGGCAGGAACTAACGGTCGCGAAGGGAGACAGTCTTGCCCGCATTTTCCAGCGGCTCCATCTGAGCCCTCAGGACCTGCACACGATCATGACCCTGGGAAAAGAAACATCGGTCCTCAAACGACTGAAACCGGGTCAGGTCATGTGGTTTCAGGTGGTTGAACAACAGTTCGTGGCACTGAAGTACGCAGTGGACCTGGTCACGACTCTGCATGTGGCAAAAAAGGATGAGGGCATTCAGGCCACGACCATCACCGAAGAACTTGAGACCCGTATTAATCACGCAACAGTCACGATCACGGATTCCCTCTTCCTGTCGGGTGTCGCAGCAGGCCTCTCAGAGAATCTAGTGATGCAGCTGGTCGCCATTTACGGGTGGGATATTGATTTTGCCCTCGACATTAGAAGCGGTGATCGCTTTTCCATCATTTATGAAGAGCATTTCAAAAACGGCAGGAAAGTACGCGAAGGACCGATCACGGCCGCAGAGTTTATCAACCGGGGAACACCCTATCGTACCGTACGATTCACCCATGAAGATGGCCACTCGGAATATTATTCCGATACCGGTCGCAGCATGCGCAAAGCCTTTCTGCGCACACCCGTGAAGTTCACCCGTATCAGCTCAAGGTTCAGCGTGAATCGTAGACACCCCATCCTCAATAGACTCCGTGCTCATCGCGGAGTAGATTATGCTGCGCCCAGCAGAACACCGGTGAAGGCCACAGGCGACGGGACCGTCGCCTATCTAGGAAGAAAAGGCGGATTGGGGAATGCCATCATTCTTAAACATGGCGGTCAGTATGATACGGTTTATGCACACCTCTCCGGTTACAGGAAAGGGCTGAGAACCGGACAACGTGTCAAGCAAGGGCAAATAATCGGCTACGTAGGGATGACCGGTCTAGCCACTGGTCCCCATCTTCATTACGAATTCCGCGTCAATGGAGTTCATCGTAATCCGCTGACCGTGAAGGTGCCCAAGGCGAGTGGTATCCCTGCAAACGCGATGAAAGACTTCATGGTACAAGTTGAGCCTCTCTTGGCTGAACTTGATCGTATCCAGTCCTCAGCCGACATGACAACGCGTAGTTGGGATGTTCATTCAAATGACTCCGTTGCCGCAATACAAACCCCGTCAGACAATACATCGCTGGAGTAATTCGCCGCATGGAGGGGCGTAATTTCTAGACCGTACCGACACATTTCCATTATTTCTTCCCTCTTCGTCATCACGGGAACGCTCTGGTTGACCGCCTGCGCCACGATTCCCCCACGCAACATCACGAACTCCTGCGCCATCTTCTACGACAAAGACAATTGGTACGGCCACGCCACCTCGAGCTATAAGAAGTGGGGTGTTCCCATCCATGTGCAGCTGGCCATTATTCATCAGGAATCACGCTTTCGGTACAACGCAAAAGCTCCCAAGGATTATCTGCTTGGATTTATCCCGTGGGGTCGCCAGTCGTCAGCCTACGGCTATGCGCAGGTCATGAAGGGAACCTGGAACTGGTACAAGAAGAAAACCGGCAACTGGCGCGCACATCGAGATAACTTTGCCGATGTCGTGGATTTTATCGGCTGGTACGGTAGCATGAGCCACACAACGCTGGGTATCAGCAAGTGGGATGCCCGCAACCAATATCTGGCCTACCACGAAGGTCACGGTGGCTATCAACGTCAAACCTATAAGAGGAAACGCTGGCTCATGGCGGTGGCCAAAAAGGTCGAGCGTAACGCGGCTCGCTACCGCACACAGTTGGCACGCTGTGAGCACAACCTCAATAACAAGGGATGGTTTTCGAACTTCTAGTCCGACAGGGCCACGCTTCTAGAGGTATATTCGCTCGGCTAAGATGCTGTCTCTTCGTCCAAACCAGTGCGCCGCTCTTCATTTACACCGTCGAAGAACCGTCCCCTACCGGAAATTCTTCCGCACCCAAGAATAATCTTGTTTAGGACCAAGGAAGGCTGCTATGACCAGGAAAGGCCTGACCGCCCGGTATGTGAAGGTACCAAGATGCATTCAATGATCAGTCATTGATGAGACAGATTCTTTCGGCCATCACGGAAGGAGAGCTGCCATGACATACCTCTACATTTTGCATCGACTTGTGGTTCTTCCATTGCTACTCACCGTACTCATCATGATGCCCACCGGGCTGGTGTCAGCCCATGACCCCACCGATGGTGGAATGGGACGGTGGTCTGGTGGAACCGGGGTCGGTTTCTTGGCGGGCACGCCTGACGGGGTGGAATTCGCTCTCAATGGGCACTTGAACTATTTTATCGCGGAGGACATCTCCATCGGTCCTTTAGTCCAGTATGCCGGGGCAGGTGACGATTTTCTCTTCGGGCTCACGGTCCAAGGCAAGTATTGGTGGGCCATTCCTGGCACGGACAACCAGACCAAGCTGGTCCTACAAGGCGGGATCGGCTTCGTGCGTGCAGGCGTGAGAGAACCTGAGATCGGTTTTGGGAATACCTATAGTTCGTTCTTAATTCCTCTCGGCATCGGAGTCGATCATGCAGTGACTCAACAGGTGTCCGTGACAGCCGACTTCATGGTCAACATCACCGCTCTTGGACAGGACGTCCGTGTCGCAGGACGAGAAGTCGATTTCCACACGAACGTGATGCCCGGGCTATATTTTGGCGTGAGGTTTTTCTGAGTCGACGGAGTTGCACCCGTCACCGATCAGGATTTAAGGCGCGAGAAAGACCCGGGGGTCTCGTTCGCCACCCTTGACAGAGCCTGTGCCCCAGAGAACGGTCTGACCTGGCCGTGTCGTATGGTGTGTGTCCGGCGTACAGAATCCGAGTCTGCCTCGTGGCTCCACTCTTCGCATGGCCCATGGATGAAGCCCATTTTCCCCGCCATCGAATTGTGAGGCCTTTCTGCTAACAGGCCTCCTCATATCGTTTGAGCTTGGATTCAAACCTGAATCTCAATCGTTATCTCAGTCTTTCCCGAAAATCGTCCAGCCAGACTCTCCAGGCCCATAAGTTCTATTGGCATAGCATTTAGGATCGTCTGGCACCTTGTCGCCACCCTCGACCTCACCCGACCATTTTCCAGCCGCCATGTATTTATAGATAAAACGGAACTTCGTGAGATCCTCACCCTCAGCATCTCTCAAATTGTCGCCTTGGGTCTTACAGGTGGCACCGTATTGACAGGCCAATCCTTTCTCTTTTCCAACCTGCGGGAAAAATTGCAGCTTCTCTGCATCGGGAAGTGTCAACGTCAGATTCTGGTTGACGACTTCTGTCTGCCACTTGCCGTTCGCCTTGTTGAAATACTTGACCTTCTTGATGAGGATCGTTTCACCCGAATCATGCTTGTTCGTCACTTTGAACATGATGTTCTTACAAGCATCCCCGGCTACCGCGGTTCCGGACATCATTACGCTCACAACGATAGCAAACGGTGAAGCGATAACCCGACGGAAATGGCAAGTCAGTATTTCTGTCATTGTAGCCCTCCTTGTCTCGCATGCCCGGTTCATGTACTGCCATTCGAGTCTGACGTTGGTGTTCCTATTCGCACTGTTTGAGATCCACAACTGACAAGGGCTGAAACGTATTCCTTCCTCCCTCCTAACGGATCGGTCGTCACAATCCGCTAGAATGTCATGCCCTTAAGCTTGATAGGATTCTGACCGATAGAGTTGTTGATCCCCAACCAGGACCTCCCCATGACTTCATCAGGCACGGCCACGGAATCAGCCTTCATCGACAGAATTCGGCCTCGTCTCCATCACAAGCTCAGACCTCTCTTCAATGAATCCAGCCGCTGTCTTCCGATCTTACAGTCAACGTGTCAGCAAATCCTGAACCATATGGGACCTCAGTCCAGCGCTGCGAGTCTGGCCCAAGTGATCAGCCGCGATCATGGACTCACGTGCAAAGTGCTGCAAGTGGCGAACAGCATCGCCTACAGCCCGCAGCAGACGATTGTATCGGTCCCTCATGCCGTCAGTTGGCTCGGGCTCGACACGGTCCGTTCCCTCGTAGCGGCGGCGCATCTTGTCGAACAGCTGCACCATTGGCCGATTCGCCAGCAGGAGTTCCAAACCTTGATCGCCAAATCCCTCATCTCCGCCACCTACGCCAGCGAACTGGGTGCATCCATTGGCTATCCACAGCCTGGGCAGTTGTTTACCAACACACTCCTGTACTCGATCGGAGATTTGGCCGTTGCCTACGAAGACCCTGACCTCTTTCTCGCTCTTCAGGCCATTTCCAAAAAAACCAAGCTCCCCTCGGAATGCGTGCTTCAAGAAACACGCCTGATCGGTGTGCCTCGGCTGACCTTGGCTCAAGCCTTGGCCCAGATGTGGAAACTACCGGATGAGTTGATCGAACTCTTCCGTCATGCCGAAGAACTGCCGATGGGACGTTGGCAAAGTGAGGCCCAGACTTACCGAGGAATCATCGCCGGCTCCATTCTGCTGGTCGAGATGCTGACTGATCCTGCCCCGCGGGCGGCTCGGGAGGAAGCCAAGAAAATGCTCCAAGTCGGAAGCGGACTCTCTTCCGGCCTGTTCACAGACCTAACGATACGGGCCATGGATCGGGGGCGTCAACTCATCCGCTCAATGGGATTGTCCATCGACTCTTCCGACGAACCCATACCACCACCAACCGAGATGAACGCCACAGGAGCGATCCCCCACCCATCCCCCAAGAACCAGACGGTAGGTAGTAACCAGACAGTGGTGCCACCAAACGATGAACCTGCCGCCCCCATTCAAACCAAGCCGCTTGAAACACTCCTCGCCTTTCAGAACTCGCTGCAAGCTGCGAAAGATCTTAACAGCCTCCTCGGGGCATGTGTCCAATCCCTCCATCAGGATGCCGGATTTCATCGTGTCGGCCTGGCGCTCCTGAACCAAAGCGATAGTGATCTGCTTGTCGGGAAATTGGTGTTCGGTGGGACCCCTCCGGCGCACTACCTCCGGTCCCTTTCAGGTTCACTCAGCCGAGAGCATCAGTTTTTCCTCACGGTTCTCAAGCGAGTCGACCCCCTCCTCGTTTCCAATTTTTCTGACCACAAGCCCGAGACTCTGAAGCAGGACTTTCTCGAAGTCTGGAAACCAACATCGGCGATCGTGGCGCCACTGCGGGTTGGAGCGAAACCGATCGGGCTCATCTACTGTGACCGATCGGCAGGCAGTCAACCGATGCAGCCTCAGGACTATCAAGCCTTTCAACTGTTCTTCGCACAAACAACCTTGGGCATCAACCGGCTAGCCGGCATCCTATAGCGCACCATCACATCGACAGAGTACTGTCTCTATGGTACGGCTGCCAGGATCCCGCCCATAGGCGATTCCATTACCTGAATCGAGCTCCGTCATGAGCCGGAAGCGGTCGCTTTTCCTGTCCGATTGCCCTATCCTTTCCAAGAGACACCCTTCAGATCGACAATGCGTACGCCGAAGGACGCACAGCGCCCACGCCGACCAACTCCAACGAACGGAGGATGCCATGACCTTTACCCCTTCGACCTATGTGAACTTTGTCTCGGAAGACTCGGCAGCCCGGGAGCGCCTCTTTCTTGAGTATATCGGGTGGCGCGAAGACTTTGACATCATCATCGTTGGCTCAGGCATCGGCGGTGGGGTGTTGGCAGATGATCTGGCAGACAGACTTGGCTCACAGAAACGAATTCTCGTGCTGGAAGCCGGCTCGTTTCTCTATCCCACTCATGTCTACAATATCTCACGTATTCCCAACAGCAGCCTTGCCAGACACTTCGGTTGCGGCACCTTCTGGCAAGCCGGACATAGCGGCACGCAAAACTACATCGGCGAAAAGCCACAGCTCAACTTCGGCGGTCGTTCGATTTTTTGGTCCGGATTGATCCCGAGCATTCAGGGATGGGAGCTGGACTACTTTCCGTCTCGAGTTCGGCAAGACTTAGCGAATGGGTTGTTGGATCAAGCCGGGCAGACGATGAATGAGTCGAGATCGATGGGAGTCACCGCCAAGGATGTGGTCGACCGGTTACGGGAGTCCTCACTCAACAACGACTTTGTCATCGAGGAAACGCCACGTGCCTTGCACCAACCTTATCTCAAGCCTGATGGCACACCAAAGGACGACTTCTTCACGGAAGGCACCGGCGTCTTCAATACGGCTGAGCTCCTCGTGAACCAAGTCGGGCTGACACCAGGCGTGAGCCACGGAGACGGACCAGGTTTACATCTGCTCCTCAACCATTATGTCGAAGATGTGCAGAATCATGGCAGCCACCTGACGATTGTTGCCCGCAATACTCGAACCGGGCAAGCCAGATTTTTCACGGCAGGGACGGTTGTGCTCGCCGCCGGGTCGATCGAAAGTCCAAAACTGCTCCGCCGCTCCAGCATGTTTCCGTGGTTGCCGCAGAACGTGAAGGACCTCGTGGGGCGTGGCCTCACGGATCACCCCACTTCGAGCGAAATCACGACGTTCGCCAAGAACATCGGCAGCATCCCGCTCGGACAGGATGACCACGCTAAGATCGTCTTCTACTCGCGCGGTCTGCGCGATTCCAATAACGAGATCCGCTTTCCCTTCAACGTCGAGATGAACCTCAACCACGAGTACTGGCATCTTCGGGAAAACGACCCGCAAGCGGCATCCCCACCTCAGACCGGGGGAGCAGCTCGGATCGACATCAAGTTCAGCTTCGCGAACTGCCTGGACGAGAGCAACGAGGTCAAGCCGGCCCCTCCATTCGGGTATGTTCCGGAGATCGCGTTCCGGAACCAGAGCTGGGCCGATTATTTGGCCGGATCACGATTTCCCGTGCTCGCGGGATGGCAAAAGAATCCTGAGCAGATCTGGGACGTGCTCAACCAGGTGACCTTGCGAATTTTCTCGCAGTTTCAGTTTAACGGCCAACCGGCGCAGCCATCCGACAATGCTCGGTTTGGACAAGGAGGCAAGGGGTTTGGTTGGGGCACCGTCCACCATGCGGTCGGTAGCCTGCGAATGCCCTACCGACCTCGGCTTGACGCACCCTTTGCCGACCACTCGGTCGTCGACGAGGACCTACGTGTGATCGGAACGGACCGACTCTATGCATGCGACATGTCGATCATGCCGCTGAGCTCAGCAGCCAACCCGGTACGCACCCTCGTCGGCCTCGCGTTGCGAGTCTCGCAACACCTTGGCTGATCGACGCGGCCTCGTCTGTTGTCCATGCTGACCTGATTGGAGTCAACGCTTCCCTCGGGTCGAGCATCGTCGGTCCGACGCCTCCACGGCACCATGCTGACCAGGGAGACGGGAGCGAATGTTATGCGGGTCGCTGCGCTTCGAAAGCCCGCAGGAGGTCAGAAACGGAGAGGACGCCGATGATGGTGGCATCAGCAGTCACAGGCAGATGCCGGATGCCGTGTTTCTTCATGAGCGAGCGTGCATCGGCTAACGATTCATCTTCCTCAATCGTGACCAAGGACCGACTCATGCAGGTAGCCACGCTTGTTGCGTTGGGATCAAGACCCTTGGCGACCGCCCTACGGGTCAAATCCGACTCGGTGATGATTCCGACATAACGGGACCCATCGTCGACAATCAGCGAGCCGATCTTATACTTCTGCAAGACTTGTCCTGCCTGCTTAATCGTCGCTTCTTTATGGATACTCCGCACCTCGTGCGACATATACTCTTCAACAAGGGTCTGCTCTTCTCCTTTTCCCTTCCTCGTGGCCTGCAGCCGGCGACGCAACTCCAGATCGGCCAAGCAGCTCTCCAGCACTTGTCGTCGTTGCTGAAGGCCCGCTCGTTCCACATTGAAGGTTCCACTTTCCTGTGCTTCTTCGGGTAAGAGTACGGATTCCCCCGTTTTCGCAAAAAAATAGGCCTCTGATTCGTCGGATGCAGCACCAAACACCTGGGCAATCAGTTCTTCTGCCGCTTCGTCGAAATCTTCGAGTGAAGCCGACCCGCGCTTGCGCGAGAGAAAGGGTTGGAATTTGACGAGCTGTTGCTTAAACCGCTCGACGTACCGATCGAGAATATCGCTCCGCGTCAACCCTGTTCGAACTCGCTTCGGCATAGTATCCCTCCTGTGTTGTGTCTGCGAGAATACCCCAAGCCAGTGGGAGGCTCAAGAGCCAGCGGTGGGCTTTTTCAAGATCGTTGCATCCGAATATTCTCACTTGATTTTTTGACGGTCTCAGCTTATGCCATTCTCCCTGAACACGCATCAACCAGTGCCCAGACATCGAACGGATTCAGCCGACATGAAGCGCCTGTTTCTCATCGCCTTGATCGTTTTCAACTCTCATCCGGTCCATGCGGAGTGGGTACCGATCGAGAAGCCATATCAACCGACTGGTCTTGAAACGGTGTACTTTGACCCGAATACGATTCATCGAGAAGAAAGGCGAGCGACACTGTGGCAGTTGACCGATCTCACATGGAACAGCACGACACGATTTTTATCTTCCAAGGCCCACAAGGAATTCGACTGCGAAGGTTCCCGAGTTCGCGTCCTTCAGGTCCTAGAATTTTCTCGCCAGATGGGAAAAGGGCGGTCTATGCCAGGATACATCGAACAGGGCGGGTGGCAGCCCGTTGGCGCCGGAGGCATCAACCACGCCTTATCGAAAATCGTGTGCACGCAGCACTAGTCGGTTGAACATGTGGCGACCTACCGGCCTTCCCATTAATCTAGACATCGTAATATAAGAAAAACTCATAGGGGTGCGGCCGAAGACGCATCTGATCGATTTCCCTGCTTCGCTTATAGCCGATCCAGGCCTCGATCAGATCTTCGGTGAAGACCTCCCCTTTGAGCAAAAACTGGTAATCTTTCTCAAGACTATTGATCGCTTCATCCAGACTGCCCGGCATCGTGGGAATACTGGCAGCTTCTTTCGGATCAAGATCATAGAGGTCTTTTTCGGCCGGCTCACCAGGGTTGATTTTGTTCTGGACCCCGTCCAACCCCGCCATCAGCATCGCGGAAAATGCCAAATAGGGATTGCACGAGGGATCAGGGAACCGTACTTCGATACGTTTGGCCTTCGGGCTCGGGGAATACATCGGAATACGGACACCAGCCGACCGGTTCCGACTGGAATAGGCGAGAAGCACCGGGGCTTCGAATCCCGGCGTGATCCGCTTATAGGAATTCGTCGTTGGGTTCGTAAACGCCGCCAGCGCAGGCGCATGTTTGAGAATGCCGCCGATATAATACAAACAAATCTGCGAGATACCGGCATAGTCCTTGCCGGCGAAAAGGGGTTTCCCGTCCTTCCAGATGCTCTGATGAGTGTGCATGCCGGATCCCGCGTCACTAAACAGCGGTTTGGGCATGAACGTCGCTGTCTTCCCATGACGACGTGCCACGTTTTTGACGATGTACTTGTACATCATCATCTTGTCCGCCGTTCGCACCAGAGAATCAAACCGTATATCGATTTCGGCTTGTCCGGCAGAAGCCGTCTCGTGATGATGCTTTTCCACCACAATACCGATCTTCTCCATTTCAAGGACCATTTCACTCCGGATATCCTGTTGGGTATCGGCCGGAGCGACAGGGAAATAGCCTTGTTTATGGCGGATCTTCCCCCCCAAATTAATACCGTCTTGCCCCATGTTCCATGCGCCTTCTTCCGAATCGACATAATAGAAGCCGCTATGGCTGGTTTGATCATACCGGGCATGATCAAAGATGAAGAATTCCGCTTCAGGGCCCCAGAATGAGCTATCCCCTATTTTGGTATTTTGGAGATATTTCTCCGCTTTCTGTGCAATAAATCTTGGATCTCGCTCATAATTCTCGCGTGAGATCGGATCCACGACATTCCCGGTCATACTGAGTGTCGGGACTGCCGTAAACGGATCCAAGCAAGCCGTCTCGGGGTCTGGAACGACCAACAGGTCGCTGTTGTTGATGGCCTTCCAGCCACGAATTGAGGATCCGTCGAGTCCGGATCCGTCCTTGAACAGGGTTTCTGTCAATTCGCTCACCGGGATGGTCATATGCTGCCACACACCCGGCAAATCGACGAATTTCAGGTCCACCATACGCACCCTGTGTTTCTTGGCAAACTCCAGCACCTCGCGCACGTTCATTCCCTTCCTCCTTTGAGAGATTCCCTCCAACGATCCGCTATCGTGAGAATCCCTCGCATCACAGCGCCGTTTCTCCAGCTTCTCCCGTCCGAATGCGCACGACTTCGCTCAATTCCTGAACGAAAATCTTCCCATCCCCGATGCTACCTGTCTTCGCAGCGCGGCTGATGACCTCGATCACTCGAGGCACCTGTGCATCAGTCACGGCGACTTCGATCTTGACCTTGGGAACAAATTCAATCGTATATTCTTGCCCGCGATACGTTTCCTTATGACCTTTTTGACGTCCAAACCCTTTGACTTCCGATACCGTCATACCTTGCACGCCGATTTCCAACAGGGCATCTTTAATTTCTTCAAGCTTGAACGGTTTGACGACGGCCTCAACCAGCTTCATGGAGACGTTCTCCCAGATGGATCATTGAGGGACTCAGCACGACAACCCCCTCACCCATCCCTTCTAGGAAGGCAATGCAAGGGCCATTCTGCCATAACCTTGGGATTCGGGGTGGTCATCATAGCCCATCCTCTCTCGTGTCTCAATGGCTGAGATAGCCCAAATTCCTCATAGTTTCGTACGTTCTCAGGAGGACGGAATCCAAAGATTTCGATGGTCACACGGCGGATGAGGATAGGAGGACGGTCTTTTCCCCTACGAATCAGTTACTCGTCGAAGCCGCGGTACCCGTTTGTGATCGGCATCCGACGATCATTCCCAAGGGCACGACGGGTGATCTTGACTCCGATGGGTGCTTGTCGCCGCTTAAATTCACTGGCATCGACCATTCTCATCACACGAGTGACCGTCACCCGATCGAACCCAGCTCGGACGATTTCCTCCAGCGAACGGTCTTCTTCTATATAGGCCTGAAGGATAGGATCGAGCACTGCGTAAGGCGGCAGCGTGTCTTCGTCTTTTTGATCAGGCTTCAGCTCGGCACTCGGAGGTCGATCCAACGTACGCTGAGGGATCACCGTCGACGGACCTCGCGCATTGCAGAATCTGGCCAGCTCATACACTCTCGTTTTTGAAACATCCTTGATGACGGCAAACCCACCGGCCATGTCGCCGTAGAGCGTCGAATATCCAACGCTCAACTCGCTCTTGTTTCCGGTGGTCAATACCAGATGTCCAAACTTATTGGACAGAGCCATGAGGAGATTGCCTCGAATACGTGCCTGAAGATTCTCCTCCGTCATATCAACCGGCCGTTGATCAAAGGATGGAGCCAGAGACCGTCGATACGCTTCAAACGCTGGGGTAATGGGAATAATATTGAGCTCGATACCGAGGCGCTGTGCAAGCTCGACCGCATCTTCTTCACTCTCCTGAGATGTATAGGGAGACGGCATGAAGATACCGAGTACGTTTTCGGCCCCGAGTGCATCCACGGCAACTACTGCCGTCAACGCCGAATCGACTCCACCGCTGAGCCCAATGACCACCCGCTTACACCCGTTCTTCCGAACGTAATCGTGCACGGCAAGGACCAAAGCCTGATAGACTTCTTCAAGCTCCCCCAAAGGCGCAGCCAATCTCGGCACGATGGGAATCCTCGTTCCCTTCTCAATCGGCAGCTTGACCAGAAGATGATCGACGGCAGATAGGGGGTTCTTTGTCCGTACCGAATTGCCTCCCCTGGCGTTACCACTGGGCTTGATAGAGACCAGGCCCACATCGGCAATGAGTAACTCTTCCTTGAAGGCGCCACCACGTGCAACCACCTGTCCTGATTGATCAAGGATGAGACTATTCCCGTCGAAGACAAGTTCATCTTGTCCTCCGGTCATATTTGCCACGGTCACAATCACTTCGTTATTCTTAGCCCACATTGAGAAAAACTGTTCTCGCGAACGGCTTTGCCCGACCTGAAAAGGAAAGGCGGTGAGGTTGACCATCACCTCTATCCCAGCGTCCATTTGTACATGGGGACCGGTTTCCGAATGCCATAGGTCATAGCCGATGGTCACGCCAATCATCCTGCCGTTCATTACAAACACTGGCGGCTGTTGATTCGGTTGGAAATATCTGCTCTCATCTCCATCCCTTGGGAAATACCTTTTGTGCCAGTTCCCAACTATCTGCTGCTCGGCGAGGAGCGCCGCCGAATTGTAGAGTGCCGACCGTCCGTTTGAGTCAAGCGATGGTCGCGAAACTCTCGATTTGACTTGAGCACTTTGAGCCACATATCCGACCACGGCAACCACGTCGTAACACGCTTGGGCAACCTCGTGTAGTGCGCGGAGATTGTCGTTCACAAACTGCGGTTTAAAAAGCAGGTCTTCAGGAAGGTAGCCTGTAACGGCAAGCTCGGGGAAAACAACCAGATCTACTTGGGCCTTTCGTGCTTCGCCGATCCATTCTATGATCCGCCGGACATTCCCGTTCAGATCCCCGACCGTTGGGTTCATCTGTGCCACGGCGATTCGCAACACGCTCATTACGCACCAATCTGACCGGGCTTCACCTCAAACACCCGCCCTGAGTAATGAAAAGATCCTGCTTCTCTTTGAGAGATTCGTTCATGCGGGACTGCAGGGAACAATCGTCGAGTGCGTCATGTCGGCTGCGACTCAGCCCACCATCGATCAAACACATGCTTCTCCAATGGGCCCATTCTGACCGCTCCGATACGCGAGGGCCACACTCCGATGACCCGCCCCCCCGAGACTTTTTTATCATGCAGCATTGCCTTCCATACTTTGGAGGGTGTCCACCTCGGCATTTGGTCGCTGAGCCCCGCCTCTTTCACAATTCGTCGAATCCCTTCTACCACTTCACGACTGCATAGCCCCTGGAAACAGGCAAGGTCGGCCTCTTGGACCAGCCCAGTTCCCACCGCTTCCCCATGGACCATCGACCGATAGCCGCCCAACGCTTCAAGCGCATGTCCAATGGTATGGCCATAGTTGAGGATTCGTCTCCGATCGGACTCTCGTTCATCGGATGAAACAACCTCAGCTTTGATTTCGCAAGATCGTTTTATCACCGTCGCAACGACACCGGGTGTTTGCATCAATAGATCCGGCATGTGTCGCTGTAGATAGAGGAAGAATTTGTCATCTGCAATGATGCCGTATTTGATCACTTCAGCCAGACCAGCAACCCATTCACGCCTGGGCAACGTCCGCAGAACCAATGGATCGATCCATACCGCACGTGGTTGATAAAATGACCCGATCAGGTTCTTGCCCAGTCGATGATCGACTCCCGTCTTTCCTCCAACACTAGAATCGACCTGGGCGACAAGCGTCGTGGGCACTTGAATGTAAGGCATACCCCGTTGGTAAATTGAAGCCGAAAATCCCGCGATGTCCCCAACGACTCCCCCTCCCAGCGCCAACAGCAAGGACGAGCGTTCAAATCGGTCACGTGCCAAGATATCGAGGACCGACTCCACGGTTTTCAACGTTTTCGAACGTTCACCTGGATCTAGAATGATTGGAACCGGATGGAGTCCGTGTCGTGTGATCGCTTGCGATACGTCTCTTAGGTAGTGCCGCGCCACTTGACGATCGGTCACCACTGCAACTTTCCCCTTCATCCCCAACTGCTTCAATTCTCGCCCAAGTTTCTCCAGCAACCCCGCACGGATGGTAATTTCGTAACTTCGTTCAGCAAGAGTGACAGGGACGGTGAAGATCGGAGTCATTTCGTGGCCACGTAGAGAACGGAAGGATGGGAGTTCATATCACTGTTATCATGCCCTCGCACAGCGAATGTTCAAGGCGCTGCATCGTAACACAGCCTCGACAAAACTAAAATGACGGTCATTTCCTTATAGAACATCTACCCCTGGAGGACAACCTTGGCTGTTGCTCCCAAGCCAAAACGCCTGAGGCGCCGATCGGCGTCCCCAGGCGTTTTTCGGCCATATACCCGAACAGTGACTAGGCCTTGATGATGCTGGGTGTGAGGAAGATCAGCAATTCTTGTTTGCCGACTGATTCTGACTTGTTCTTGAACAACCACCCAAGGACAGGCATGCGAGAAAGATAGGGAACACCTTGCACATTGTTGGACTGTGTATCGACGAAAACGCCTCCGATCACCATAGTTTCCCCATCTCGCACGATGACCTGTGTCGTCGCTTCCCGCCGATCGATGCTGGGACCAGCCGGGTTACTCCGTGCACCGACGGCATTCCGCGTGGCCCGAACCTTCATCAAGATTCTTTTATACTCTTCGTTAGGATCACGCGAGGTAATCTGCGGCGTAACATTCAATTCCAAGTTGGCATCGACAAATGTTGTTTGTGTCCCCTGCAACGATGTCGTTTGAAAGGGAATTGACTCGCCTTGGGAAATCTTGGCCTCCCGCTTGTCCAGCGTGGTAATCTTGGGTGCTGCAATCACTTTGGTTAAGCCGAGCAATTCTCCGGCTGAGAGCCTCATGTCCAAACCAAATCCATCGGCTAGCTTTCCAAAGGTCCACCCGATACCTGGAACAGCCGGGAGCCCACCGACTTGGGCCGGCAAATTGACCAAGAATGTTCTCTCGATCGTGTCACTACCCGTCCCGGCTGCCTGCGCAAATGCCCCGGTAGGGTTGCCAACCAAATGGAAACCGCTCGGACTAAACTGCGAAGTCTTAAACCCCCACTGAATCCCCATTCCTCTCGCATAAACCGTATCAGCCTGCACAATACGAGCTTCAATTTGTACCTGAGGAACCTCCAGATCGAGCCCTTCGACAAGCTGCCTAATGACCGCCAGCTTTGACTCCGTGTCCTGCACGACCAATGCGTTACTCCCATTATTGAATTGCATGCGGCCGCGTGGGCTCAAATTCTGTCTGAGCGATTGCATGAGTTCCTGCGCCGGAATATGCCTGATATAGAAGACACGATCGATCACTGGTTCTGCCTTCGTCTTGGAATCCCTGGCTCGTGCTTCTTCATCCTGTTGTTTGGAAAGGTTCGCCAAGGAATCGACCCAGACGATGCTCCCTTGACGAAACATGCCGAGGCCGTTCATCTTCAAGAGCATATCCAACGCTTGATCCCAAGGCACGTTCACCATCTTCATCGTCACCTTCGACTTGACGCCTTCTCCGACAACGATGTTGAAACCACTGACCTCGGCAATCAATCTGAGAATATTGGTGATATCCGCCTGTTGAAAATCGAGAGAGATGCGTCGACCGACAAATCGGGTTTTCCCTATCACGAGATCGTCGGATCGTTCATCTTTCTCAACTGACGCATTGTCGTCCGACAGCTGAGCGCGCTGTATCTTGAATTGTGGCTGCGTGGGCCGGACAATTCGCGCTGCCTTTCTCACGACCTGATCCTTCGCCTGAGCCATCGGTTTTTTCGCGCGAGGGAGAATGGAGACAGGCTCCTGGGTATGGATCTTGGTTGCTATCGCAGGGGGAGCTATGGCCTCACTCGGTTTCAGCGTAATTACCACTTTGTTTGCGTCACGAACCATCGAATAGAGTGGCCGTTCAGGGACATCGAATACCAGCCTGACCTTATCAGCATGATGCCCCACCCTAATCTTCTTGAGCAGATAGTGGTCAGCTCGGATCACAGACCGCCTGAGTGTGGATGACACCGCTGGAATATCGACAATCAAACGAGAGTCATCCAGAAAGTTTGTCTCGGGAAACAGTTGCCCGTCACCAGCGATCACCACTGTCACCACATCTACCTCAGGACGAACCTCAATCGCCGTCACCGCTTGAGCGAGCAATCGCATTGAAGGCGTTCCGACACGTGCGAGGCCAGCTTGCTTCATTACCTGGTCGGTCTCATTGGCAAGAGCTCTCGCCTCCGCACTCACAAGGAGAGCGAGGAATACGAGCGCCCAGGCTCCGATGAAGCATCTAGCCATCAGGAAACTACCTGTTCGAGAGATTAGTGGTTTCATTCTGAGCCCTCTTTGGGATGAAGGAGCTTGACATACTCTCGCTCCTGCTTTTTGCCATATACATCTGTGAATCGTTCTTGCACGATAATGCCCCGTTCCGTGATTGCGCTGACCACCCCATTGTTCTGTCCAATTCTGGTACCTCGACGAACGGTGTACCCATGCCCTTCTGGAGTCTGAACCATCGCGGTATACCCGTACGCACCCCACACAATGGCGATCAGGTTGAGTTCGGTTAACGTGACACGTTGCAAAGGGGGAAGGGTCATATCCACCTTCCCTGGTTGCAGCTCCTGAATGATGGGAGCAAATGGATCTCGGCGGCCCGACGGATCGTATCCCACACCCGGTACGCCCTCTGTTAACGGCAACTGAGGAGTCATCGATGGATCTTCATGCATTGATGGTGCATCTATGCTAGGAGGCACCATCCGAGGCGTATCAGGGACGGAGGGCATGGGGATCGCCCCTTGCCGCATAGGCGCTATTTGTCCAGGCAGAGGAGAAGGCTCAGCGTGAACCGGTTGATTCAAGAGCGGGATAATCCATACGCATGCTATACCGACACCGGATAACACAAAAGAGCGCCATACCTTCCTCGCACTCCTAACCAATGGCTGCATAGGGAGTACCCCTCACTTACCGGCTTGGGCAACGTTGGGAGCAGTTGCTAATGGTGGTGCCCCTGAAACCGGCTTCTCTTGTGGGGCGGCATAGGCCACGAGATCAAATGTTGTTTGCGAGACAATTCGCCCCTGGTCCACTTTTGGAGATCCAATCTTTAAACCTGAGACTGTAATAATACGAGGGAGCCGATTGATCCGATCGAAGAACAACGCCGCGGTGTGATACACCCCAGCCACTTCAACATTTACCGGCATTTTGACAAACAGTTTCGACGCATCTTCGGTCGGTGCCCCTGGCTTCCATAGCTTGATATCCAGCCCTAACCGCACGCCGAGATCAGAGACCTGTTTCAGCAGCATGATGGCCTCTTCTTCCGGCGGAAGTCGTTCCTTCTTTTTGGCCAACTCAATTTCCAGCTGTTTATTGGCAGCGACCAATTCATCAAGGTGCTTCACTTTGATCGTCAGTGTTTGAATCTCGCTCTCTAGCTTACTATTCTCGGCCTCCAAGACGGCGATGATCTCAGACTTGGGTTCCGCGATGTAGAAGTAAAAACCTGCAATCATACCTCCGACGAGAAGGAATAAAAGCGCGGCCTTTTGGGTAGCCGGCACGTTGCGAAGCGCATCCAGGTTTACTTGTGGCAACGTCATTATTACCCTTTCAGTCGGAAGGCTAAACGGAACTGATACAGAGTGAGCTTGTTCTCGACCGTGGCTTTACTTTCCTGCAGATTGATACCGGTAAAATAATCGGTACGACGTAAGTTGTTGACAAATTCAACCACATCGTCGTTCGTGAGCGCCTTCCCCTCCAGCTCAACCGTATCGGAGGCTACACCCAGCCGCGTGAGCCATACTTTAAGTGGCTCCAAGCTCTGACTCACGTGGTCAAGAACTTTGACAGGCCCCATCCGTGATTGCTCGAGCTGATCAATAATACGATTCTTATCTTCCAGCAGCTTTTTCCGTTGCTCGAAGTCCTGGACCTGCTTGACCTGTTCTTTCAGCTGAGCAACTTGCCTTTCCTTATCCTGTTTTTCGACTTGCTGCGCTTCAAGTTCGTCATCCAAGGAAGAGGAATACCACCAGCAGCCAGCCAACGTGATCAGAATGATTCCTACCCCGAGCAGGGCTTGTGCACGGACATCATACTGCGGCTTTGCTGGTCTCCCCTTTGGTCCACCAGGGAGTAGGTTGATTCGAATCATCTGTCACCCACGGCTCGTAGTGCCAACCCAACCCCAACCGCCGCAGAGGGAGCCATATCTGCTAGAAGCTCCGGATCGGCATCACACCCTGAGATATCGATCTCTGCAAAAGGGTCTGCTAATTCCACCGGAATCTGCATACGATCGCCAAGTTGCTGAATCAAACCATTGGCTCTGGCCACACCGCCGCACAGCAGAACACGATTGAGTTCGGAATTGGTGGTGGAATTCTTAAAGTAATCCACTGTTCTGGCGATTTCTGATGCGACTTCTGCATTCACACTATCGATCACGTTGCCTACCGCAACGCCCCCCGAATCACCGGCGCGGTCCTTTTTCTTGCTCTCTTCCGCTTCCTCGAATGACAGTCCAATCTCGCGCTGGATCGCCTCAGTATAGCGATTTCCACCTAATGGAATATCACGAGTAAACAGGGACGCGCCTGCGCGGATGATATTGACATTCATCACGCTGGCTCCAAGATTCACCAGGGCGGTCGTTTCTTCCTGTGCCATTGGATAGTTGATTGCATGCATGTTTTCGATGGCAAAGGCATCAACATCCATGACCATTGGAATCAACCCCGCTGCCTTGACCAATTCCGTCAATTCATTGATCTTGTCTTTCTTCGCTGCTACGAGGATGACCGCCATGTCGCCCTGTCCTTCATTCACCTCATCGGGAGGCAATACGTGGAAATCAATGTTGACTTCGTTGATGTCAAAGGGAATATATTGCTCCGCAGCCAGCTTTACCTGCCCTTCCAATTCTTCATCCGGCATAGGCGGCAAACTAATCTTCTTGACGATAACGGCATGCCCTGAGATTGAGATAGCTACATGTTTGTTCTTGATGTTTGCTTCATCGAAGAGTTCTCGGATAGCCGCAACCACGCGACCCTCATCCATAACAGTCCCATCGACAATCACTTCCGGCTCTAGGAGTTTCACCCCAAACTTTTGCAGCAAGTACCGCCCCTTCGTCTCCTTCAGTTGGGCTACCTTGATCGCACTCGACCCAATATCCAGCCCAACAAGCTGTCGGCGAGGCGTCAACATTGAAATTATGTCGGTTTCAACGAGTTGTTTAAGTGAATCCATCATTTTGCGTTACCTGCTGGTCTACGCCACGGCCTTGCGGGCACGAATGACTTTTTCGATTTCATCCACATTTTTTCTCGTGTAAAGGCGCCAGTTTCTCCAGTCGCGCCCCGGCTGGGTAATCACTCCCTCACGCTCCCATCGGAAGAGTGTGGCCTTTGAGATATCGAACAAGTCGCATATTTCATAGGCTTTAAACCCTTCTTGCTTCGGTACTATTCTAGGCTTTTTCACTTGCGTAGTATTATCTCAGTATAAGGCTGTTAATATTCACGAAATTAAGTATAGTCAATATGTTCTACCTGTCAAGGAAAGGGACGTAACTGGCAAGTAGCGGAAGGGATACGGTGGCAGGTATCGCTCAAATACCTTAGGTTTTGTCAATATCTCGGTGTTTGAGCCCGACTTTGTATCCCAACGTCCCAAGGTTTTCACAGAGATGGCTGGCAATGGCCACAGACCGGTGGCGCCCTCCGGTACATCCAATGGCCACAGTCAGATAACTGCGCCGCTCTCTTTGATACAGCGGCAGAAGAAACTTTAGTAGATTGTCGACGTGGTCGACAAAAGCGGCGGCTTCTGGGTCCGTCAACACGAAATGACGAACCCGTGGGTCGGTCCCAGGAAGTGGCTTAAGGTCTGGTACGAAGAAAGGGTTCTTCAAAAATCGCACATCGAACAGGAGATCAATATCATAGGGTACTCCAAATTTATATCCGAAGGTTAACAATGAAATGGTCAGTCCCCGTTCGGATGATTCCCGTTGAGACTCCTTGGCTAACAGCTCCCCGAGTTCATGAACCGTAAGATCTGAGGTATCGATGATTCGATCTGCACGTCGTCGAAGTTCCGCTAAGCGTTCTTTTTCAAATCGGATCCCTTCCAGAACGGGCAGATGCGGCAACAGCGGGTGGGGGCGCCTTGATTCTGAAAAACGCCTGATCAGGACCTCCTCACGCGCCTCAAAGAATAACAATTTGACCACATGGCCCATCGTTTTGACTCGTTCCAGAATCCCCACAAGATCCGAGAAAAATACTCGTTCGCGCACATCGATACCGAGCGCAACATTGGCAATTTCATTATGTTGTTGATCACACAGGTCCACAAAGGTTGGAAGTAACGCAGGAGGAAGGTTATCAATACAGAAATAGCCCGCATCCTCGAACGCCTTGAGCGCGTAGGATTTTCCTGACCCAGATAACCCGCTGATGATGACGAGGTTGAGTCGTGCCATAACACCAAACCACCTCAGCAGAGATACGAGTTACGGCATCACATATGAACCATTGAAGCATACGCCTAGGCTTGCTCGAGACACGAAGCGGCGAGGGCTTCTTCTTGATCCAGATTTCCTGCCTCGAGCAACCATTTAAGTGAATACGATGCCAACAGGAACCCGTTCATCCGAGCAGTGTTCAGATCAATCACTCATGATTTCTTGGATTTGGCTGGCTTATGATGAACAAGGCGATCTTTCCATTTTCGAAACTGAGCGTCTACGCGATCGACAAGTGCATCAATGGTGGCATACATCTCAGAGGTTGATGTCTTCGCTTGTATCCGCTTTCCGCTCACAGCTCCGGTCACTTCAGCTTTGTGTTGAAGTTTCTCGACATCCAGCACGACCTGAAGAGACCCCACCTTCAAGCCATAGCGATCCAGTCGACCAAATCTCGTTTCTACATAGTTCCTCAAGGCAGGGGTAAGGTCCATATGCCGACTCGTAATTCGCAAGTTCATGTCTACCTCCAATCTCTCTATTGCGTTGGATGCAGAGCAGCGAGCATCAAAAAAATTGCCTACGTTGACTGGCCGATGGAATATTCAATTCCGCTCGATACTTGGCCACGGTTCTCCTCGCGATACGTACTCCTTGAGTGCTCAGCCTGGCCGCAATTTCTTCGTCTTTCAAGGGACGTTTGCCATCCTCTTCCCCTACCATGTTTTTAATCATGTCTCTAACGGATATGGAAGAATGCATACTCGACGGCTCATCGGTTCGCTGGAGTCCGGCATTGAAAAAGAACTTGAGCTCTAACATGCCTTGCGGGCAATACATGTACTTGTTCGCTGTCACACGGCTAATCGTGGATTCATGCATTCCAATATCTTCGGCCACTTGTTTAAGAACTAATGGCTTGAGGTATTGCACGCCATGCTCAAAAAACTGTTCTTGAAACTTCACGATACTCGACACGACTTTGACAATTGTTCTATTCCGCTGTTCGATACTTCGAATGACCCATTGAGCCGCTCGCAACTTTTCATCCATGTATGCTTTCGTTTCAGGTGTCCCGCCTTGTTCAGAGGAAATAAGTTGCTTGTAGTAAGGGCTGATTCTCATCCGAGGGAGACCGTCGTCGTTTAGCAGCACCACCCACTCCCCCTCATTCTTGACTACAAACACATCCGGCACGATCACATAGTTCTGGGTATTCGTGAAGGGTCGTCCAGGTTTTGGCTCAAGTTCCCCGATGATTTTGGTCGCTTGGAACACGTCGTCGATACTAACATTTAGGGCTTTCGCAATTTTGGGATACTGTTTTTTCTCAAGGTCTTTCAAGTGGTGCTTGATGACGCTCTCGATGACCGATCCTTTGAGCGCTCCAGGAGGAGATCCGAGCGAACCAAAAAGATTGCGACCTAAATGTCCGAGCTGGAGAAGAAGGCATTCCGCCAAATCTCTTGCAGCAACGCCCGTAGGGTCGAATGTTTGGATGTCCCTGAGCGCAGACTCAGCTTCCGTTTCCGAAAACGGAGAACCAGCAACAATTTCGGTCAAAGGAATGCGAAGATAGCCATCATCATCGAGATTGCCAATGATCAAGCGACCAATCTCTTTCTCTTGATCGGAAAGCGTTGACAGTGACAATTGCCATAGAAGATGCTCTTCAAGCGATGTCGCTTTCGCCACCGTCTGTTCATATGAGGGGAAATCGTCAGATGATCCCGAATATTCAGACTGCCCGTCACGCCGATCCCTCCCGAAGTATTCTTCCCATCCAGACGCTGAAAATTCCTCCGGAGACCCTCGCTCTTCCGGAGTTTCCGCCGTACTTACCTGTTCTTGCCCAGGCGAGACCGAGATCTCCCCTACCTTCTCTTCATTCATCGACGGCTCATTTTCGTCCCCGTCGGATTGGATCTCGTCCAACAAGGGATTCTCAAGGAGATGCTGTGTAAGACTCTGCTGCAACTCAAGTCGTGACAGTTGCAACAGCTTAATAGCCTGTTGCAACTGTGGCGTCATGATCAATTTCTGGCTGAGCTTCAAGTCAAGACGCAGTTTCATGGTTGAGTGCACATCCTCTACAATTTGAATTGTTCACCGAGATACACCGCTCGAGCAGTTTCGCTCTGAACGATGACTTCTGGAGTGCCTGATTCCAGGATCAACCCCTCATTAATGATGTACGCTCGGTCGACTATCGAGAGCGTTTCTTGCACATTATGATCAGTAATTAAGATCCCAATACCTTTATCTTTCAACCGGGTGATGATCTGCTGGATATCGGCCACAGCGATCGGGTCGATTCCTGCGAACGGCTCGTCTAGGAGCATGAACGACGGCGTGGCCGCCAAGGCACGCGTGATCTCCAAGCGGCGACGCTCTCCGCCGGACAAGGCATAGGCCATACTTTTACGAATATGGAGCAGATCCAACTCTTTGAGGAGCACATCCACTCGGTGATTTCGTTCGTTACGAGCATACCCTAGCATTTCAAGAATCGCCAAGACATTATGTTCTACCGAAAGCCGACGAAAGACCGATGATTCCTGAGGAAGATAACCTATCCCTCTCCGCGCTCTCTTATACATGGGGAGGCCCGTGACGGACTCTCCTTTGAAGGTAATATCTCCTTCATCAGGCTGGCAAAGTCCCACGACCATATCAAAAATGGTGGTTTTCCCCGCACCGTTAGGACCAAGGAGGCCCACCACCTCCCCAGCATAGACTTCGATTGCCACACCCTTGACGACTTTTCGACTACGAAAACTCTTGACTAATCCAGTGGCCCGTAGACAGTCGGCGGGGAGAGGGGAGTTCGAATGGATGAGGGAGTCAGTTAGAGCAGGAAGGCTCTGAGTCATGGCGCATTTGCTCCTTCACCCTCGATACGAACGTGAGAGCCTCCCTCTACGACGCTCCGTTCTTCGGCTAGAAAAAGGGTGATCTGCTGACCACTCACACGTGTTCCCCGCTCCCATGCTACGGGATCACCGGTGAGCACGACCTTTTCGCCCTCGACAAAATAGACGGCCTTTTGGCAGGTGGCATTGCCATTCTCATATTCGATCTTGACATGGTTCGTATCCGCCATCGCTTCGATCCGACTGACAGAACGATTCGAAATCGTCGATGCCGCACCGGCACCGCCTTCCTGTGATGGAGAGGGACTCTGCACCGGTGCTCCGCGGTTGGTACCATTGGGCGATTTCGACTTCAGATCGGGCTTACGCGACCGGAATGACACCACCATTCTATCAGAGTGAACGACTAGCGCCCCTCTCGTCAACACAACCATTCCCTCAAATACTGCCTGGCCGTCTTGATTTCGGACAGTCATCTTTTTTGACGTAATGGTAGTTGGGATTCCTGGTGCCTCAACGCTCTGCTTCAGAGTCCCTGATTCCGTGGAAAGAGCGGCGACTGCGCCTTCAGCACATAGGACACTAAGAAACAGGAACGAGATCCACATGAACATCGTGTAGAACCTCAAATTCTTCCGACTCCATCCTCCCAAGCAATCCAAAACCTTGTATCTCCAACCCAGGCCCAACAATGCGCACAGGATCCTCTGTCCGAATTTCTTTGGATTTATCCGTCCAGACCAAATGGTTGGTATAGATCGTGTACCCACTCTTAGTTATCACAGTGACTGGCGCCTCACGATTTGATAAGGCAAAGTCCTTGCTCGCGGTATTGAGCATACCTTCGTCACCATGAACCCTCACCTCCTCACCATCACCCCCATAAAAGGTAAGGGAAACATCATGCAATAATGCTCGCTGTTCGTGTTCAAATATTCGAGCCTGTTTCGCCTGAACTTGCCATTGGACCACGTCGCCTTTCGATTGCGTAAAAGTAAATTCCGATAGTTTGGCGTCGGCTTGTTCCATAGGTTCCGAATGGCTCGGTTGACTAGTCGACACTGAATCTGCATTTCTGACCAGAAGGTATCCGAGGAATACAGCTAATAATGCACTCGCTGCGAGAAGAGTGCGTCTCGCAATAAGATCCCACTGCAATTCGGCGTACTCCTCCACTAAACTCACAACAATACCTGGCACGATCGTAGCATGCACGGTTAATCATGTAAACGTCCGTTAGGGTCTAGAAACACAAAGCCTCCCACATGTGCGCATGTGGGAGGCTTTGTGTTGATGTCGAACCGACTGTCCAGAGAGAACTTACCCGGATGCTCCCGACTCTCCTGACACTGGAGGCGCTGTGGAAGCAGCCGTTGCTTTCTTGCGGACTACTTCTTGGCGGGAAACCAACTCAATAGCAACCATTTCCGCAGCATCACCGACACGTCGACGTGTTTTGATAATCCTGGTGTACCCGCCGGATCGATCCTTAAACCGTGCAGCGACGTCATCAAAGAGCTTGGATACCACTGCCTTGCTACGGAGAAAGCCAAGCGCCCGTCGTCTCGCCGGGATGGTCCCTTCCTTACCCAGGGTAATCATACGATCGGTAAATCCTCGTATCTCTTTCGCTTTAGCCCCGGTTGTTTCGATTCGCTCCTGATCCAACAAGGAGGTAACCAAATTTCTAAATAACGCCCCTCGATGCTTGGTCTGCCGCCCAAGTTGTCGCCCTTTTTTCCTATGTCGCACAGTATTCCCCTCGGCTAAAAAAACATCATTCCGGTTTTGGACTTCCGTTGTGTGGGGCAGCCCCATCCTCTACTTTAGTCCCCAGAGAAAGCCCCATCTCTGTAAGAATTTCCTTGATCTCATTGAGAGACTTTTTCCCGAAGTTCTTCGTCCTGAGCATTTCACCTTCAGATTTTTGAACAAGATCGGCAATCGTCTTGATATTTGCGTTCTTGAGGCAATTGGCTGCTCGAACCGATAATTCCAGTTCATTGACGCTGCGCGAGAGGTTTCTATTTACTTCTCGCTGAGACTCCTCGTAGCCCGCTTCACTCTTTCCTTCGCTTCGTTCTTCTGGATTGATGAAGATATCGAGATGTTCCCGCAAGATGCCGGCCCCCGTGGAGAGTGCATCTCTTGGGCTGATGGTGCCGTCCGTCCAGATTTCCATGGTCAGCTTGTCATAGTCGGTCATACGTCCGACCCGAGCATTCTCCACATAGAAATTGACTCGTTTGATCGGCGAGAAAATAGAGTCGATTGCAATCACTCCAATCGGCAATCCTTCTTCCTTATTGCGCTCTGCCGGTACATACCCACGTCCATGCTTGATGGTCATTTCAATGTCAAGTGTCGCATCCTTATCGAGGGTAGCGATATGCAGATCGGGTGTCAAAATCGTTACATCACCATCATGGAGGATATCGGAGCCCTTTGCCTCACCCGGCCCCTTCTTCTTCAACCGAATGGTCTTTGGTTTATCCGTGTGGAGCGCCAAACGCAAACTTTTAATATTGAGAATAATCGCCGTCACATCTTCGGTTACACCGGAGATCGTCGAGAATTCATGGACAACCCCTTCGATCTTTACAGTGGTCACAGCGGCCCCAGTCAGCGACGACAACAAAATTCGACGGAGGGCATTACCAATCGTCGTACCAAACCCTCGTTCGAATGCTTCAGTTGTAAACCGCCCGAACGTGAGGGACTGTGCATCCTTGTCGACTTCCACCCGCATCGGGATCTGAAAGTCTTTCATCGCTTTGATCATGACCGATCCTCCATACCATCGAGTAACAAACACATTGACAGATGACACTGAACCGACGGAACGAAATAGCGAGGCGGCTTAGCGTGAGTACAATTCCACCACCATTTGTTCGTTCACCGGTAACGCGATCTGCTCTTTCGCCGGCAAGGACCGCACAATTCCCTTAAATGCACCCTTATCTAATTCAAGCCAGTCAGGAATCCCTCGGCTATCGACGGACTCCAATGCGGCTTGGATTGCAGCCAAATCCCGACTTTTCTCTCTAATTTCAATCACATCGCCAGGTTTTACCTGTGCGCCAGCTACCGTAATTTTCCTGCCATTCAGTGTAAAATGGCCGTGACTCACCATCTGGCGTGCCTGCTTACGTGAAGCGCCAAATCCAAGCCGATAGGTCACATTATCCAATCGACATTCAAGGAGGCGCAGCAATGAGTCGCCGGTGACGCCCGTCTGTCGTTCTGCACGTTCAAACACACCACGGAATTGACGTTCCTGAAGTCCGTAGATACGCCTCAACTTCTGCTTCTCTCGAAGCTGAAGGCTATAGTCGGAGGTGCGTTGACGCCCCTGCCCATGTTGCCCAGGTGGATAACTTCGCCGTTCGACGGCACACTTTTCCGTCATGCAGCGAGTTCCTTTGAGAAAGAGCTTCTCACCTTCTCGTCGACACAACCGACAGACAGGACCACGATACTTTGCCACTGCGTCCTCCTCCGGAATTAACTTACAGATTCACCTACACATGACCGTTACCGACATTCAAAAGAGCTGAGTCTTCGATTCATATGTTTAAACACGCCGCCGTTTTGGCGGTCGGCACCCATTATGCGGAATAGGCGTGACATCTCGAATGAGGTTAATCCGCAATCCAGCCCCTTGCAATGAACGAATTGCGGACTCCCTGCCGGAACCTGGACCATTGACATACACGTCGATTTGTCGCATCCCACTTTCCATCGCCTTCCGTGCCGCCGCTTCTCCGGCTCGTTGGGCAGCGAAGGGGGTACTCTTGCGCGATCCTTTAAACCCTTGGTTACCAGCGCTGGCCCACACTACCGTATTGCCGCTCATATCGGTGATCGTGACAATCGTGTTGTTAAATGACGCCTGGACATGCGCCACTCCACTTTGAACGATTCGACGCTCTTTCTTCTTCCCTTTTTTAACGCTCATACAAACCCCTCCTGACACCCAAGCCGACTAGGCGCTCGCCCCTTTTGAACCCGTTGGTCGAGGTTTACTACTTACTCCGGCACGACGTCCCTTACGCGTTCTGGCATTCGTTTTGGTACGCTGCCCCCGAACCGGTAATCCTTTACGATGACGCAACCCTCGGTAGGTTCCGGTATCGATGAGTCGCTTGATATTGAGAGACACCTCTTTACGAAGGTCCCCTTCGACTCGATGATCACGCTCGATGATTTCACGTAATTTGACGATCTTGTCTTCGCTCAAATCCTTGACACGAATCGATCCATCAATACCTGCTTCATCGAGAATCTGTTGGGCCGATGCCCTCCCGATCCCGTAGATGTAGGTTAACCCAATATCCGTTCGTTTGTTCCTTGGCAGATCGACACCAGCAATACGTGCCATTCTTCCTCCAACTATCCGTCTTGAGCAGTAATTTTTTGAACCTACATCTCGCCGTCTGTGTCCGACACGTCAGCGTCTGGTCCCTCTCAACCTCATTCGTCCGTTAGGACTCTCCTTCAACTATCCCTGTCGCTGCTTGTGGCGTGGGTTCTTGCAGAGAATGCGGACAACTCCTCGACGGCGAACAACTTTGCATTTTGCACAAATGGGCTTCACTGATGATTTGACCTTCATACCAATTCCTAACCCCCATCTATTTAAAGCGATAGGTGATACGGCCTCTCGTCAAATCATACGGCGACATTTCCACCGTGACCTTATCGCCAGGAAGAATACGGATGAAATGCATCCGCATTTTCCCAGAAATATGAGCCAGTATGACATGGCCATTATCGAGCCTGACTCGAAACATGGCATTGGGGAGCGTTTCCGCCACCGACCCCTGCACTTCAATGATGTCTTCCTTTGCCACGTCGTGTCGTGTTCTTTCCTATGAATGCATCACTACATGCTTTACAGCTGGCTCAGAATACGTGGACCTCCAGTTGGCTGGATAGCGATCGTATGTTCAAAGTGAGCGGACAAACTGCCATCAACCGTGACAGCCGTCCATCGATCGTCGAGAATACGCACGGCACTTCGTCCCATATTAACCATAGGTTCAATGGCCAGCACCATCCCTGGCTGCAATCGAGGTCCTTGACCAGGCTTTCCGTAGTTAGGAACTTGAGGCTCTTCATGTAATTGTCGCCCAATCCCATGACCAACAAACTCGGTCACAACTGAAAACCCTGATGATTCAACATGCTGCTGAACGGCAAACGAGATATCCGATAAACGATTCCCGACTATGGCCTGTGTGATACCCAAATGAAGAGCCTCTTTCGTCACTTGAACTAATTTTTCTGTGGCTTCAGAAATAGATCCAACTGCAACTGTCACTGCAGAATCACCATAGAATCCTCCAACGATCGCTCCAAGATCCAACCCAATGATATCCCCCTCTTTTAGTTTTCGCTTTGAAGGGATCCCGTGAACGACCTGATCGTTGACGGACGCACAAAGAGTCCTCGGATAGTTGCGATAGCCTTTGAATGCTGGAAGTGCTCCTCTTCCCCGTATCTCCTGTTCCGCGATAGAATCCAGTTCTTCCGTGGTGATCCCAGGCTGGACTGCCTTCCGCACGATGTCCAGCGCCTCAGCAACTACCCTTGACGCCTGTGCCATCACTTCAATCTCAGCAGGCGTTTTTAAAATGATCATGCCGTCTAGTGTGCCGCCAACGTTCGGATAAGACTGTGATAGACAGCATCCACTGACTCGGCGCCATTAAGACGCGATAACAAACCTTGCTTTTCATAAAAACCAATCAACGGTGCCGTTTGCTCTTCATACACGCGGAGACGCGTTTCAATCGATTCCCGTTGATCATCGCTGCGCTGGGTTAAGACTTCACCGCACCGTTCACAGGCAGTTCCCATCTTCGATGGGGCAAAGTCTACATGATACGTCGCTTGGCACTTTGGACAGTTTCGACGCCCGCTCAGACGTTTGACAATTTCCTCTCGAGGTACTTCGAAATTAACGACGCAATCCAGGTGCTCGTCCCGTTCATTCAACACACTAGCGAGAGCTTCAGCCTGAGGAACCGTGCGCGGAAATCCATCCAAGATAAACCCAGCAGCGCTGGACGAATCATTCAGCTTCTCCCGTACGAGTCCGATAACCACCGAATCCGGCACCAACCCTCCTCGATCCATGTGCCCCTTTGCCTCAAGGCCAAGCGAAGTCTTATTGCGAACCGCCCCTCGAAGGAGATCACCGGTCGAGATCTTACAAATGCGAAACTTCACAGAAGCCCTGTCCGCTTGGGTTCCTTTCCCAACACCTGGAGCACCAAGAAACACGAGTCGCATCGCCTTACCCACTTCTTCCGCGTAACGGAGCCATTCCCTTACCTAAAAACCCCTCGTAGTTCCGCATTAGCATATGTGATTCAATTTGCTGCGCAGTGTCGAGCCCGACACCGATAACAATCAGCAGAGAAGTCCCTCCGAAATAAAAAGGGACGTTCAACTTATAGATCAAGAATTCGGGGATCACACAGACAATGGCAAGATAAATGGCGCCCGCAAAGGTAATTTTTGTCAGCACATTGTAAATATAATCGGAAGTCCGTTGACCTGGCCTGATCCCAGGGATGAACCCACCGTACTTCTTCATGTTGTCGGCCATATCGACAGGATTCAGGACGACCGCCGTGTAGAAGAAGCAGAAAAAGATGATCAGCCCCACATATAATAGGGTGTAGAGTAACGAGCCGGGAGCCAGCTGCATTCCGATTGATTTCACCCACGGTGTCTCAAAGAACCCTGCGATGGTCGCAGGGAAAGCAATGATCGACGAAGCAAATATGGGAGGGATCACCCCTGCAGTATTGATCTTCAAGGGAATATGCGTGCTTTGTCCCCCATAAACCCTGCGCCCAATTACACGCTTCGCATACTGAACCGGAATCTTGCGTCGTCCGCTTTCCAAAAATACGATCGCAGCCACAACAGCGATCATCAAAAGGGCCAAAGCCACCAATAAGAACGCATTAAGTTGACCGATCTCATACAGATTGTAAGTCTGGGCTACCGCTGATGGCAGTCGTGCGACAATTCCAGCAAAAATGATCAACGAAATGCCGTTCCCTACCCCACGTTCGGTGATCTGCTCACCCAACCACATCAGGAAGCCAGTGCCGGCTGTAAGTGTGATTACCGTCATAAGACGAAATCCCCAGCCCGCAGTGAGCACAAAAGCCCCTTGATTCATTTGTTCCAATCCAACCGCAATACCAAATCCTTGAATTAGGGCAATGCCGATCGTTCCAAACCTGGTGTACTGGATGATCTTTTTCCTACCTCGTTCACCTTCCTTAGCTAACTTGGTCAAATGCGGAATGACGACCGTCAGCAATTGAAGAATGATCGACGCGCTGATATAGGGCATGATACCCAGCGCAAAGATCGTCAGACGAGATAACGAGCCACCAGAGAAAATATCGAGGAAGCCCAGCAGCGCCCCACCCTGCTTCTGCAGGAATTCGGATAGCGCATCTCCATTGATGCCAGGAGTCGGAATATGAGAGCCGACTCGATAGACCACGAGCATGCCGAGCGTGAACAGAACTCGAGTACGCAGCTCGGGAATCTTAAAGATATTCTGAAAACTGGTGAGAAGCCGTTCAAGCACCGCCGATGACCTCGACTCGCCCTCCGGCCGCTTGGATCTTTGATTCTGCCGACTTGCTGAACTTATGGGCTTGAACCACAAGGGCTTTCTTGAGCTCACCATTGCCCAGAATTTTTATCGGCAGCTTTTTCCGCTTCACCAACCCCGCATCAACCATGGCCTGTGGAGTAACGACATCGCTCCCTTTCCATTCCGCAAAGCTCGTGAGGTTCACAATGGCATATTCCACTCGGAATGGATTTGTGAAACCAAACTTTGGGAGTCGACGCACTAAGGGCATCTGCCCTCCCTCAAAACCAGGGCGCTTCCCTCCACCGGAACGAGCTAGTATTCCCTTATGACCTTTAGTTGCGGTCTTCCCATGACCTGACCCAGGCCCTCGACCAATACGTTTACGTCGTTTTTTTGCCCCTCTTGCTGGAGCCAAATCATGAAGATTCATGGCCTAACAACCTCAAGCAGATACCCGACTTTATGAATCATACCCCGCACTTGCGGCGTATCAGGACGGACGACAGTTTGACGAATCCGTCGGAGACCCAGCCCCCGCAAGACAAGCCGATGGCGTTCAGGTGTTCCGATTGGACTGCGTTTCAAAGTAACCTGTAGAGTCGAAGATTTTAATTTTGGTTGCTCTGATGACCGTGCCGCGCCCATTTAAACCGTTGCCCTTTCCCGTTCCTCGGCACCAGCCTGTCGGCGGAAGCGAAGAACATCCTCTAAATTTCTCAGTTTGGTTAAGCCGTCGAGCGTGGCACGGACTGTATTAAATGGATTGCCACGCCCAAGTGTTTTCGCAATAATATTGTGAGCGCCAACTAATTCCACCACGGCGCGGACTGCCCCCCCCGCAATGATCCCTGTTCCCTCAACAGCGGGCTTCAGTAATACGTGCTCTGCTCCAAAGAGACCGTGCACTTCATGCGGTATCGTACCGCCTTTGAGCGGAACATGGACGAGATGTTTTTTGGCCTGTTCAACAGCCTTGGAAATTGCGACTGGAACTTCAGCCGCTTTTCCCTTCCCGATACCCACCCACCCGTGGCCATCACCCACGACCACAAGCGCACAGAAGTTGAACCGTTTCCCACCCTTGACAACCTTTGCCACTCGGTTGATGAATACGACTTTATCTTTCAGACTCAGTTCATCGGGATTGACTCGCACGCTCTCACCCCTCAGTCCTAAATTCGCCGATCATTCATTAAGAGGCTTACCCTCAGCACGGTACGAGCCCCTGACTTCATCTTCAGCTTAAAATTTCAATCCCCCTTCACGAGATGCATCAGCGAGTGCTTTAATGCGTCCGTGATACATCCGCCCACCTCGGTCAAACACCACCGCGGTGACCTTTGCGGCCCTTGCACGATCCGCTATCAGTTTTCCGACCGCTTTTGCCGCCTCTATTCCACCGGTTGACTTGAGCGATTTTCGAAGTGTCTTATCAAGAGAGGAGGCAGCAGCGAGCGTCGTACCCTGAATATCATCAATGATCTGCGCATAGATATGAGCCGTACTCCTGAAGACGTTCAACCGTGGGCGTTCTGTTGTCCCCAGAATGACACGTCGCACTCTCCGTCGCCGTCGTTCAAGTTGTTGAACCTTGTTTGCCGCATTCATGGTTGATTCCTACTTCCCTGTCTTACCTTCTTTTTTACGTAATACTTCACCGGCGTACCGGACACCCTTTTGCTTATAGACATCCGGCGGTTTAATGGCTCGCAGATCAGCCGCCACTTGGCCTACCAGTCGCTTATCGACTCCCTTGAGATTAATGAGAGTCTGCTTTTCAACTTTCACGTCAATACCGGCCGGGACCTGATACACTACAGGGTTAATGTATCCAACATTGAAGCTCAACGTCCGACCTTGCAGTTGAGTTTTATAGCCAACCCCCGTAATTTCAAGCGAACGCTCGTATCCTTTCGTAACCCCCTGAACCATATTGCTCAATACAGCACGAGTGAGACCATGCAACGCTCTCACCTTTCGATCTTCGCTCGCACGATCGACGGTGAGCTGACCGTTATTGACAGCGACTTTCACGCCATCCTTGAGTGGCCAATCCAACTTACCCAAGGGTCCCTTCACCGAAACCGTTGATCCAGCAACCTTGACCTCCACTCCACCAGGAATGGTAATTGGCTTTTTCCCAATACGAGACATGGCTTATTCTATCCTTCAGTCGAGAGTGAACCAGCTCACCACACTGAGCACAAAACCTCGCCCCCCAGATGGTTTTTACGGGACTCCTGATCGGTCATGAGTCCTTTTGACGTGGAAAGGATTGAGAGCCCAATACCGTTACGAACTTTTCGAATCTCTTGACTTCCCACATAGACACGGCGCCCCGGTTTACTGATACGTTCTAAACCCGTAATCATAGGCTGCCCCTCACCTACATATCGAAGCCGAACGCTTAGAACAGGATGACCATCCCGCACTTCATCCTCGACCGAATCAATATAGCCTTCCCTCCTCAAAATCTCCAAAATGGCACGCTTGAGTTTTGAAGTTGGAACGGTAACTGTTTCAAAATGGCGCTGAGCACCGTTTTTTAATCGAACGAGAAGATCACCGACTGGATCAGTAACCATACAATACCCTTCATCCTCCGTTGACGGTCATTGGAACGGGAGTACCTGCTACCAACTCGATTTCCGAACCCCAGGAATCTCCCCACGCAACGTCATCACTCGAAAACAGATCCGACACATCCGAAAACGCCGCAGATATCCGCGCACTCGACCGCACACACCACAGCGGTGATACTCGCGCGTGGAAAATTTGGGCTTCGCTGCCGCCTTATTTCTCAGCGCTAATCGTGACACAAGCACTCCTCCTATCCCAAAAACCCATCACAATCCTGCCATGTTTTAGGTACGAAACGGCATACCGAGGTGTTTCAAAAGCGCCTTTCCTTCATCATTGGTCTTGGCTGTAGTAACCACTGTAATATCCATGCCATGAATCGAAGCCACTTCATCATATTTAATTTCAGGAAAAATGAGCTGCTCTTTCAACCCAAGCGTGTAATTACCACGACCATCGAAGGCTTTCGGGGACACTCCACGAAAATCACGAATGCGCGGAAGTGCTAAGGAAACCAACCGGTCGAAGAATTCATACATACGCCGACTACGCAGGGTAACCTTCGCACCAATCGGCAGTCCCTGCCTGAGCTTGAAGCCGGCGATCGCTTTTTTCGCTCTCGTGACCACCGGCTTTTGACCGGTAATCATTCCCAATTCGGTTACTGCGCTCTCCAAGAGCTTGACATTCTGGATGGCCTCACCCATTCCGACATTGAGCACCACCCGCTCAAGCTTCGGCACTTGCATCACATTCCCATACCCAAATTCTTTCATGAGCGCAGGAACAACTTGCTGTTCATACATGTCACGGAGCCTTGGACGGAATTTTGATTCTTCGCTCCCTTGGTCTAATTGTGGAGCTGCCGTTTCCTTCTTCGCGCTCTTCCGTTCCGACGGTTTACTTGATCGACTTTTTGGTTCCTTGGCCATCACCTAACCTATTCCACAATCTCGTTGGATTTCTTACTGAAGCGTACCCGTCTTCCATCTTCTAATGTGCGAATCCCGACCCTTGTAGCTTTTTGAGTCACCGGACAAAAAAACATGATGTTGGAGATCGGAAGAGGAGCCTCTCGCTCCAATATACCGCCTTGCTTCACCTTCTGATTTGGCTTTGTGTGTCGCTTGATAATATTCAATTTCTCGACAATCACTTTACCAGCACGAAGGTCGATCGAAAGAACCTTGCCTGTCTTCCCTCGCTCACGGCCTGAAACCACAACGACCGTATCTCCTTTGCGAATTCTACTTTTTCTCAGCGCTTCCACGATACTCCTCGCTCGCCCCTTACAAAACTTCAGGTGCTAAAGAAATAATTTTCATGAACTTTTTCCAGCGGAGCTCACGGGCAACAGGACCAAAAATGCGCGTTCCGATCGGCTCTCCTTCTTTGTTGATCAGGACGCAGGCATTCCGATCGAACTTGATATACGATCCATCTTCCCGGCGAACCTCTTTCGTCGTTCGCACGATCACTGCCCGACTCACATCGCCTTTCTTGACGCTCGCCTGTGGAATAGCTTCCTTGACAGCTACCACCACAATATCTCCCAACGAAGCATAACGTCGCCTTGTCCCACCGAAAACATGAAAGCACATGGCTTGCTTCGCACCGGAATTATCAGCTACATCCATATAGGTATAATTCTGAATCATTGCGATTTTCCCACGGGTATTACAAGTAAAGAAGCTCCTCAAAAGCCTTGTCTACTTTTCCGGTTGCCCCTTTTCCATGACCTGAACAACACGCCAATTTTTTTCCTTGCTTAGCGGTCTGCTCTGGACAAGCTTGACCCGATCTCCCACTTTACAGATGTTACCTTCGTCATGCGCCTTCAATCTCGTCACCCGTCTGAGAACCTTCTTGTAGATCGGATGAACGACCGACCGTGAAACAACCACAATGACGGTTTTCTGCATCTTATTACTAACAACATCGCCATACCAATGACGACGCTTCACAACTTCAGCCATGGCGTCCTTTACCTCTTAGGCCCTTCAGCTCGGTCCATCCCCTCCTGGAGAATTGTCTTCACCCGGGCGATATCCCGCTTGGTTTTCCGAATCTGCATGGGATTTTCAAGACGGCCAGCCCCAAACTGAAAGCGCAGATTGAACAGTTCTTGCACAAGCTGCTTTTCCTTATCAGCGAGCTCGTCTACCGTCATACTTCGCAGCTCTTTAACATCCAGTGCCATATGCCCACTCCTGACTTCTAGTCACACCCGCAAGAACCTACCCAAATTCTCCACGAACAACCAACTTTGTCGCTATTGGCAACTTATGGGACGCGAGTCGAAACGCCTCTCGAGCAGTTTCTTGGGTTACTCCATCCATCTCATAAAGAATACGACCAGGCTTTACCACAGCCACCCAATACTCAGGGTTACCCTTGCCTTTTCCCATTCGAGTCTCTGCCGGCTTTTTCGTGATGGGTTTGTCTGGGAAAATACGAGTCCAGACCTGCCCGCCACGTTTCACATGCCGGGTAATGGCAATACGTGCGGCTTCGATCTGGCGACTGGTGATCCACCCTGGCTCTAAGGCCTTCAGACCAAATTCGCCGAGAGTGATTCGGCCGCCGCGGTAGGCCTTGCCCGTCATCCGACCTTTTTGCATTTTCCTGAATTTAACTTTCTTAGGCGCTAACACTGTTCGATCTCCTCACCCAAACCTTCGATCCAATGATGACTCTGCTTTTATGGGCTGAACAGGAAGGAGCTCCCCCTTATAAATCCAGGTTTTCACTCCAATCTGTCCCATCGTTGTATGCGCTTCAGCGAATCCATAGTCAATTTCAGCACGCAGCGTATGCAATGGCACCCGCCCCTCTCGATACCACTCAGTTCGTGCAATCTCAGCACCACCCAACCGACCCGCAACCATAATTTTGATGCCCTGAGCGCCAAGCCTCAGCGCGGACTGAACGCTGCGCTTCATTGCTCGACGAAAGGCTACCCGCTTCTCCAGTTGAGTCGCGACATTCTCACTGACAAGCTGAGCATCGAGTTCAGGCTTTTTGATCTCTTTGACGGTGATGTAGACTTGACCACCGTATTGTTTCTCGAGATCAGCCTTGAGCTTATCGACCTCCGCACCCTTCCGACCAATAATGATCCCCGGGCGAGCGGTATGAATAATCACCCTAGTCTGGTCGCCGGAACGCTCAATCTCGACCTTTGCCACTCCGGCATGGTAGAGCCTGGCCTTGACCATCTTCCGAATTTTGACGTCCTGATGGAGAAGCTTGGCATAGTCTTTCCCTGCATACCAACGGGAGCTCCACGTATAGTTGTAGCCAAGACGATAACCGATTGGATGTGTTTTTTGCCCCATGCGCTATATGCCTCAATAAAAAAGAGTCTATTTCCGCTTGCCCTGATTTTCCTGCGCCGCCACGACAACGGTGATGTGACTTGTACGCTTCTGAATCGCATTTGCCCGACCCATCGACCTAGCACGGACACGCTTGTAGGTCGGTCCACAATTAACAAACGCCTTGGAGATGAACATCGACTCACTATCCCCCATCTCCTTCAATTCAGCATTTGCCACAGCTGAACGGACAATTTTTTCTACGACCCTGGCAGCGTGTCTCGGCGTATGCTTTAAAATAGCCAACGCCATCGGCACTTGCCTTCCACGAATCATATCAATCACCGGCTTTGCCTTGCGCGGCGCGACACGAACAAATCTTAAAATTGCATGTGCTTCAGTCATCTTCAAAACCTTGTAATCGGTGAGCCGATACCCATCAATCTTCTACTTCAGCGCAACAGCCTTCTCAGTTTTGGCCTGACCATGCCCTTTAAAAAAACGCGTGGGAGCAAATTCACCCAGCTTGTGGCCAACCATGTTTTCCGTCACAAACACGGGAATAAACTTCTTCCCATTGTGAACGGCAAAGGTATGACCGATCATATCCGGGACAACCGTCGAGCGACGCGACCAAGTCTTAATCAACTTCCGGTCCTTCACCTGATTCATCTGCTCGACCTTCTTCAGCAAATGATCGTCGACAAACGCTCCTTTACTTACCGATCTAGGCATTGCGCACCCCTGACTTTCGTCGAGCGATGATAAATTTTTCGGTCTTCTTATTCTGCCTGGTTTTGTAGCCTTTTGTCGGAAGGCCCCATGGTGATACAGGATGCGGATTCCCTTGCCCCGACTTACCTTCGCCTCCACCATGCGGGTGATCAACGGGGTTCATGACCACACCACGAACGTGCGGTCTCTTCCCTTTCCATCGGCCTCGCCCCGCTTTCCCAACGCTGACATTCTCATGATCAACGTTTCCCACCTGCCCAACTGTAGCCATACAGACACCCAAAACACGGCGCATTTCACCAGACTTTAGTCGAACCTGCACGTAATCCCCATCGCGCCCCATAACCTGTGCGAAGCCACCGGCACTTCGGATCAACTGCCCACCCTTGCCGGCCTTCAATTCCAGATTATGGATGGTCGTACCAAGAGGCATGTTGATCAAGGGAAGCGCATTCCCAGGTCGAATTTCTGCTTGCGGACCAGATTGAACTTCATCGTTCAGACCAAGGCCCACAGGAGCCAAGATATATCGCTTTTCTCCATCGCGATATTTCAGCAACGCTATCCTTGCAGACCGATTTGGATCATATTCGATCGCAGCAACTTTCGCAGGCACACCTATCTTGTCCCGACGAAAATCAATCACACGATACAGCCGCTTATGGCCACCCCCACGAAACCTGACCGTTACCCGCCCATTATTGTTCCGCCCACCACTTCGTAAATGGAATCCAGTTAATGACTTTTCCGGCTTCTTCTTCGTGAGATCCTTAGACACCACAGCCGTCATACCACGGCGGCCTGCAGATGTTGGGCGATATATTTTTAACCCCATACGTTACCTCTTACGCACAATTGCACGGCGACTCGAACGCGCTTGATATTAGGCGCTTTCATACATTTCTAACTTTTCACCTGCCTTGAGCGTGACAAAAGCCTTTTTCCAATCAGACCGTTTACCGGAGAACCGACCAAGCCGTTTCACCTTGCCTCGGACATTCATCAGATTCACTTTCTCGACCTTGACCTTGAGCAGAGCCTCAACAGCTTGCTTGATCTGGACACGATTGGCCTCAGGATGAACGACAAAACCCACCGTGTTCGTCTTCTCTCGAAGTCCAGTGATCTTTTCAGTCAATAACGGTTGAACCAGGATCCTATGCATATCCACCTTCATGACCAGGCCTCATTCACAGGACCAAGTTCCCCTTGTGAAATCAGAATCACATGAGCACGAACAATGTCATAGACGTTCAGTTGATCAGCACTGAGAACCTTAACATCGGTCAAGTTTTCAGCTGCCCGGAAAACTTCCGCCTGCGATTTTCCACTGATCACCAATATGTGATCATTTTTACAGAATTGCCTTAATGCTTGAGCCAACAATTTCGTCTTCGGCTGTCGCAGAGAGAGATCTGACACGACAAACAATTTCCCTTCGGCGACTTTAGCAGACAAGGCGCTCTGGAGGGCTGCCCGATATTTCTTCCGCGGCATCGAGTAGGCATAACTTCTAGGCTTTGGACCAAAGACACTTCCACCGTGCCGCCAGACTGGAGAGCGAAGCGAACCGGCTCGGGCACGTCCGGTATGTTTTTGCTTCCACGGCTTCTTTCCAGATCCACTCACTTCTCCCCGGCGCAACGTCGAGGCCGTCCCTTTGCGTTCGCATGCACGCTGCATGATCACGGCTTCATGGACCAACGCGGCACGCGAGTCACATCCAAAGACTTGCGGAGACAGATCAACGGTCCCCACCTTTTTCTTCTGTAAATCAACTAGATCAATAGTAGGCATACTAGCTCTTCTTTGACTTACGCACGACAACAACCCCGTTCGCCGCTCCAGGAATTGCTCCACGGACAAACAGCAGATTCTCCCCTAATCGCGATTCAATGACTTTCAAACGATGAACTGTGACCCGCTCCGATCCCATATGACCCGGCAGCGTCTTCCCCTTCCACACACGCGATGGGAACGAACTTGCCCCAATCGATCCAGGAGCGCGGTGGAACATGGAGCCGTGAGATTCAGGACCACCAGCATAATGATGCCGCTTCACAACTCCCTGATACCCCTTTCCCTTCGACACACCGATCACATCAACCCAATCACCTTTCTTAAACATCTCTACCGTGATCAACTGTCCTACGACCGTCTCACCGTCTTTCCGGAATTCACGCAAGATTCGGCTGGGTGGAGCTTGATTCTTCTTTAGATGACCGAGCTCCGCCTTTGAGAGCTTTCGCTCTTTCACTTCACCAAACGAAAGTTGAATCGCTTCATAGCGGTCTTTCTCTTTTGTCCGCACCGCGACGACTCTGCAAGGGCCCGCTTCGATGACAGTCACCGGCGTCAATCGACTCTCATCGAACACTTGCGTCATCCCAAGTTTTTTCCCAATCAGTCCGTTTGTCATATTCGTCCAGTACTGTATATTGCGTTCTGCGTGTTACCGTTTAACGGTTTGGCCTTAGCACTCAGGACTCATAGCTTTATCTCGACGTCCACACCAGCAGCTAAATTGAGCTTCATCAGCGAGTCCATCGTTTCAGGAGTTGGTTCCATGATATCGAGGAGTCGTTTGTGAGTACGCATTTCAAATTGTTCTCTCGATTTCTTATCAGCATGAGTCGACCGCTGAACCGTAATTTTCTCGATACGAGTGGGAAGGGGAATCGGTCCGACCACCTTTGCTCCACTACGACGAACCGTTTCAACAATTTCACTTACAGACTGATCGAGGACTCGATAATCAAAGCCTCGCAACCTTATTCTGATTCGCTGATCGACTTTCACGTCGTTACTCCTAATCCATCCACTGAACGC
>JAHBWR010000119.1 GCA_019636875.1 Nitrospira sp. | reverse complement strand
ACCCAAGATTGCTCGACTCGGAGCTTTCTCACTACGGCGACGGGATAAACACCTCGGTCGCTTTCTGCCTCATCCTGTCCTCACGGATCTGGTCCTATCGCATTCAGTCCTGCCGAGCTCACCGATAGGCGTTGCATACGCCCTCCAGACGCCGTAAGGTGAGGGAGGAGTGTGTCACCATGAAACATGTTTCGGACCAGGGCGCATTATCACCCGTGCAGGAGCGTGCCTCTGGAGAAAAACCAGAGACTGAAGACCGATACCGGGATGATGTCCGCACCTTGGCTGGTAAATTGCTCACGGTCCAGGATGAGGAACGGCGGCGGATTTCGCGAGATCTTCACGACGACGTGAATCAGCGTCTTGGAGCGATCGGCCTCCAACTCGACACGCTGAGCCGAAATCTCCCGGACTCTCCATCCGTCATCCGTCGGCGGATCCGCGTTATCCGACGTCATGTCAGTGAACTATCCGACGACGTCCGTGGACTTGCCTATCGATTCCATCAAACCACGGTGGAGGACCTTGGACTCGTCGCAGCACTCCAACGTTACCTGAACGATTTCGTAAAGCGCACCGGCATCGGTGCCCGATTCACAAAGCCCCGATCGGCCGACGCTATTCCGTTGCGATTGGCGACATGCCTCTATCGAATTGCACAGGAAAGCTTGGGGAATGTGGGACTGCATGCGAATGCGTCGCAGGTATCCCTGACACTCATCGTATCATCCGACGAGATCTCATTGACCGTGTGCGACGATGGAGTTGGGATGGACCTCGAAGAAGTCACGCGACGCAGAGATGGACTTGGGATGTTGAGTATGGAGGAGCGAGCGAATCTATTGGATGGCACGATATCCTGGTGCTCTTCGCCCGGGAAAGGAACCACTGTGTTCGCACGCTTTACCCCAGGAACTGAATCGCGATGAACAAGCCATCAATTCTTCTCGCAGACGACCACACCCTGTTTGTGGAGGCCTTGCATAATGTGTTGGAGCCGGAGTTCACCTTGGTCGGTGAAGTAGGAGATGGCCGCGCCCTCCTGGAGGTAGCCCCTCGTCTCCTTCCTGATGTCATTTTGCTGGATCTGTCGATGCCGCTCTTAAACGGCATCGACGCGGCCTACCAACTGAGACGCCTGGTTCCCGACTCGAAATTGTTGTTTTTAAGCATGCATGGAGATGCGACCTATGTCACCGAAGCCTTCCGAGCCGGCGCAGCCGGCTATGTGTTGAAGCGTTCGACCGCGACCGAACTTCTTCAAGCCATCCGAGCTGTCTTGCGCGGACAACTCTATATATCCCCCATGCTGGCGAAAGACATGCTGGATCCGCTTTTACACAGCAAGCGATCCCTGACAGCGCCACAAAAGCAGCTCACCATACGCCAGCGAGAAGTTCTCCAGCTGGTCGCGGAGGGACGATCACTGAAAGAGATCGCCACGATTCTCTGCGTATCGGTCAAGACCGTGGAGTTTCATAAGACACGCATCGTCAAACAACTGGGGCTTTCTACGACGGCCGATTTGACCAAGTATGCGGTCACGCACGGCCTTGTCCCCGTCTAATCCTTCGCCAATCTCCTCGTGTCTCTTGCCGACTCGTCGCCATAGCCCTCCGTCGGCTTTTCCGAACGGCACTCCTCGGTACCTCCAGGGAATGATGTCATCGTAACTAGGGGCGCTCCTAGTTCTCAGTTTGGAGTCATCCGTGGTTAGTTACAGCATGTTCCATCGCACAACTCATTGATCATGAGCTAAATCGTAAGTGGCGATGAACAACGTCGGAATGGTCTGCATAGCTCCTCTAGGAAGAGACCTATGTAGGGCGATTTGTGTCGGCATCTGACTGAAGGAGGCATCACGCACATGTCCGATCCCATGACCCATCCCATTATCCTGTTAGCGGGCATTCATCCATTGATTGCCGAGGATAGTCGACTTCAGGTTCACAGTATCCCTGGATCGACGCAGTATGAGGTCGTCGAGTCTCCCGCTGACGAATACTCTCTTCTGCCTGTCGTGAGTCGCTTACAACCCCATTTCATCCTCCTTGATCTCTTGCATGCAAGCAGTCTGCAAACCATTCGACGCATTACACGCATCAGTCCGTCGTGTTGCATTGTGGCCGTGACGGGAGCACGGAATAAGGATGTCGCAGCGGCAGCTTTTTCCAGCGGAGCATCGGGGATTCTTTATCGCACCGACATCTCAACCGAACTCTTCGATGCGATCAGTACGGTGCGAGCAGGCCGACATTTTCTCTCTTCCTCCCTTTCCTCGCAAGCAGTAAGCCCGAGAACGAATAAACTTCGCCCACAGACGAGAGGCATCTCATCGTTGGATGAGCTGATCATGCGTCTCACGCTGAGAGGCTACCCCGCATCTCGCATCGCACGTGCGCTCGGCCTTTCTGCCAGAACCGTTCGCCTCAGTATCACCGGCCTCAAACAGTCTTACGGCGTGCGAACGAAGCAGGAATTGAAGGAGTATGCAACGGCCATTTTTTGCAAATCCTGATAATCCAATCGGGTTGATGAGAGAGAAGGAGAGATGCCGTGGCCATAACTAGGACCTTACGTCATCCTGATGAAGAACTACGACTCCGTCGAGTCGAGTGGGGTGACCTCGTACGAGTCGACTTTATGGCCTGGTTAGAGGACGGATCCTTGTTTGACTCATCCCTCTATGACCAGCCTCTCGAGTTTATCGCTGGAGAACAGTCTGTCATCCCGGGCATCAATCATCTGGTGATCGGCATGACCGTCGGGGAGTCGAGAACCCAGCTGCTTCCGCCTGACCTTGCGTTCGGTCTGTATCGCAGCGACCTCTGCTACCGCGTCAAGCGCAGATGGTTAAGGGCCCATCATATCGTGCCGGTGCTTGGCCTCGAAGTGGAAGTTCTTAAAAATGATCGCCCGTTGATGCACATGATCGTCACTGAATTGGACAAGGAACAGGTCACGTTGGATGCCAACCACAAATTGGCCGGGAAGAACGTCATGGTTCAACTTGACCTGCTGGAGATTAAAGCTCCTGCCAATCGGGAGATGCACGGCACGATATTGGGAGGACCTCGCAACTAGATTGGACGAACACGCAATGGAACTCACGTTGCTTGATGGTCTTGTCATGCTGACAGTCGCCGTGCTGTGTGGCTCTGTGCTGAAGTGGGCACGGCGACGACGCTGGTCCGCGCGTTCTCGAATGAGACGCCCGATTCGGTACCTGACGATACACCATTAGGAGGTTGGCTTTACAATCCACACACGCGGTCCCCTCGTGCGTCTGTCCATGCGCCTTTGATACGGACGTCGGGGCTTGCACACCAGAGAGGTACCCATGAACACCGACAACGGAAACAAACCGTTCTTACACAAGTCGAGGCAGCAAGAATGCCAGGGCTGTGGTGAAACCGTCGATCTGCAACACGACAGCGCGCTCGTAGAAACCCCATCTGTTCCGTCCCCTTCGGACAAGAACGTCCTTGTCTGGCATCAACGGTGTTACGATTCCTTCCTCGAGGAAGGGGAAGAATGTTGATCGTGCCTGTCCGAATGATCGTTGTCGCTTCCACCACACCCGATATCGACAACGGAAGCTGCAATGGAGTCATCATTCATGGATGATCGTCTAATATTTTCAGGATCCTTCAGCCAGATTCCTGCCATCGCGCTCACGACTTCGTCGCTTCTCGGTGTGCTGAGTCTCACCGGTTGCGACTTCTCACCTCGAGCCCTGGAGATGCAGATCGAAGAACAGCACACAGACCTGAACGAGGCTGTGGTAGAGAAGATTACATTCGAACAGGACCACTCGAAGTTGCGGGCGCGACACGCCTCAATGCAGCGCGCGATAGAAGAACAGGAGCGGGAGAATAGGCTCCAGGACCGCATCGAGGTCTTGACCGCGAAGAGAGGAGGGACGTCGGTCAAGCCATCTGCTTCCCGTCTCACGTCCAAATCAAAGCGGTCCGTCCTGAAAAAGGGCTCGTACGCTCCTTTGCGGGTCAAACGCTCCTTGATGAGAGGACCACGCGTAGCACGTATTCAACGGCTCTTGAAGCATCATGGGCTCCCCGTCCGCGTCGACGGCATCTATGGGGACGACACGGCTGCTGCCGTTCGTTGGTTTCAACGCTACAACGGGATCAAACCTGATGGTATCGTCGGTCCACACACCGAGCGCGCACTTCAACCACACACTCGTGTATCAAAACTCATCAGACACCTCTCACTCCAACGTCCACCTCTCAAGGGACGTGATGTCGTACGGCTCCAGAAAGCCTTACGCCGATTCGGTCATCGTCTCACAGTGGACGGGCGCTACGGCGTTGCCACGAAGAGAGCCGTCGCCCGTTTTCAAACACAGCATGGACTGAAACCTGACGGCATCGTTGGGCCGAGGACGTGGCGTTTGCTCAAGGGGAGGCCTTGAGCCCAGGAGTCACTTCGTAAGGAGACAGACATTTCCATGCTTCGTCGCGTGTGTTTTTGGGCGGTGCGTCCCTCGCTTATAGGTGAGCGATTTCGTCTCGTTCCTCCTTCTCTTTCCCCTTCCGCCATCGGCGCTCCAGTGCATCGCGTGCAATGTTCCGTCCTCCGAGCCCCACGGCGATCGCCAGAGCCAGAATCACCCCGCCGAACACGATAGTAAACGCCGCGATCACAATTTCCTTGGCGATACCAAGCTGAGTCAGCACCATGGCGGCGGCAAAGAGAAAAATCCCCCAACGTACAAGACCAGCGATGAAACGTGCCTCCTGAATCTGCGCATTGACCATTGCGATCAACGTCGCCTCCGCCAAGAAGTTGCCCAGCAAGACACCGACCAGGATCAAGAGCCCGGCCGCAATCACGCTCGGGAGATAGCCCAAGAGTTGGCCCATCAGGTCGGCGGTCGTCGGCAAGCCCAGCGCGTCCACCCCCATGAACACGAAGATGATAAACACGGTCCAGAAAGCCAGACGCCCCATGATCTGAGAAAACGGTTGTTTGAACCCCGCTTTCGCCAGCGACGCTTGCAATCCCCATCGCTCACTGAGCACATCGACACGAACTGCGCGCAATAAGTGGTGAAGCGCCGCCTTCATCGCCAATCCAACGAGCACGCCACACACGATGAAGCTGGCCAGCGCGAGTAACTTTGGGAGAAAGAGCGCCATCCGCATCATCATGTCGCGAAACGCTTCCACTATCGCGTCGCCCCATACATTACCCATCGCTCCACCTCCATCGCTGAATCAGATACGACTTCATGGTTTCGTACTCGACGGCCAATCGTTCCAGATGCTCCTCCACACGCTTCCCTGAGAGCGGGCGTGTCGCCAAGATCAGTGACGCGGTATAGCCGAGGTACAGCGGCGTCAGCGACTTGAGCAGGTGCTCACGGTGGAGGAGCCGATCGTGGTAGGCCAGAGCCAAGTCATAGACGACTTGTACCCAGAGACTGGAGGGAAACCGAAAACTATCCGGATCATCGATCCCTAACTCCAACACACGTTGAAAGGTGTCTGGTGCCAACACGATCTGCCAGATCGGAACCAGATCGCGCAGCCCCTGGCGAAACCCCTGGATCATCCGTTCGACGTGCAGAGTTCCGACAGACTCGCCTAATCCGATCGGTTCTCCGACCATCGGAACAGTCCTCGATCCCTTGACCGACTCCCACATACCTTGATAGCGTTCCATCAGGTGAAAAATGCAGCCGACGGATTGGGCGATGATCGTTGATAAATCCCCCATCGGCTTGCCTTGGCGCACGCGTGCCCCTAACACCGCCTCATGGACTTCGATGGGTTCGGCTGCGGCCACTGTCGTGACCCATCCATCGATCCCATACAGGGCGATTTCGTCGTCCCATGGTTGAGCCGCCAGGGTCGAATGCATGAACCGATCAGAGAACGCATAGGCTCCGCCCTGATGATAGGTCAATCGTTTTCCATACAACGCTCGGGTGAGGGGTGCCAACAGCGTGTTCGTCAAGGTGCCTTCGTACCGATTGCGGGAGAATTGAGGCAGCACACAATCCGCGCCTTTGCCGAGAATAGGCGACGTGAGCAGTTCCGGCCACCGTTGATCAACGGACTTCAGGTTTCCATCGACGATGACACACGCCCTCGCCGCCAGTCGCTCGGATACCGTCGCGAGCATCCGCACCGCCACGTCTCTGCCAGGTACCCCCGACTCGGAGATGACATGCAATGACGAGCCAAGCACCGGATGCCGGACCGCCCAGAAAGGTCCTTCGTGTCCCACCGCTTGTTCAATAAGATCCCCTGTCCCATCCTGCGAACCGGCATCGCAGTTGACCAGCAACACCCTCTGCCCTGGAACCGAACGACGAAATCCCTCGATCAACGTCTTGGCAACGGCAGGTGCTGTCGCTCCATCGTTGAAGGTAAGCACCCCCACGACGATATCAGTCGGTTCCGTCCGATCAAGCAAAGCCTGGACCGATTCCGGCAAGGAAGATTCGGCACCGGGCTGTTGATTCGATTCGAGCCGATCCATGCCGTCACTCAGAGCACAGCAGCTTTAACAGGGTGAGGTGGTCGCCTAAGTGCCGCGTGATGAGAAAATTGCGTCGCACATGCTCTTTCGCCGATGCTCCCATCCTCGTCATGACTCCGGGATTACTCAGCAAGTAGCGGATACGAAAAGCCGCGCCTTCAACGGAATGGACGATGAATCCGGTCGCGCCATCGACGATCTGCGCCGAGACGCCACCAGCGGTTCCTCCGATGATGGGCTTCCCCTTCCACATGGCTTCGGACACGGCTACGCCGAACCCTTCCTTCAGGGCTTTCTGAACCACCACGGAGGCCGCCCGTTGTAATACATTGATCTCTCGATCCGCCTCGGGAGGCAGTTGAAGGATATGAATGTCCGGGTCATTCCCGGCCGCCGCTTGAACCTCTGCCAAGACGGACTCCCCCTCCGGATCATGCAGCACTCCGCTACCGGCCAAAATAAGCTGGCAGTTATGATGCTTCTTAACCATCCGATAGGTTCGAATCGTGCCGAGCTGATCTTTGAAGCGGTCGAAACGAGCCACCTGTAGAAGAATCGGCTTACCTTTGGCGATACCAAAACGCTCAAGCCCCTGCACAATCTCGACACGAGACAGTTCCCGATTCTTTTCGGTCAGTGGATCAATCGACGGATAGATCAAAAACTTCGGGATCGGCAGCCGCTGGGCAAATCCAGGCAGCGAAAAGGCCGCCGCATCATATTTGACGACGTGCCGTCTGAACAAACTCCAGATCGAGCGGTGGGGGCGCCCCATATCCAGGTGACAGCGCCATACCCACTTACCGCCTTTCCGATGATCAATCAGTGCCGCGGGCTGAGGATCATGAACGACGACCAGGTCCGCATCGAGATTCAAGGCTTTGGCATTTCTGGCGGTGATATCAAGATACGTCTCGTACATCTCGCTGGTGATCGTTTCGGCTCTCCCCTGCAATCCATCGGCAATCCGTCTCGTCACATCGGAAAATTCCTGAGTTCCCGCGATGACCTCCCAACGAGCTTCGACACCCAGAGTTTTCATCACCGGCACGATCCGCCGCAAGATCTCCGCCATTCCGCCGCCGTAGCGCACGGCGCTGACATGAAGAAATTGTTTGCCTTGCACGAGATCGCTCAACCGGTGCAGAAAATCGACGGTTCCTTTTGGAGCCACTTCTCGGTACTGTTCCAACTCGCCGATCATCGACTCTACCCCCTATTCATACCGCGCCGTACCATTACAACACTGTCTGCTCAATACCGTATGGGTCGACTTCGGAAGGTTTCCCGATGAGGTTCAGCCAATAGAATCCGTACGGAGCCAGCGTCAAGATATAGGGGCTTTCCTTCAGCGTAGGGAACCGTGCCTCGCCCAACAGTTCGATCGGCGTCGAACCGGCACATCCTTTCAAGTCCAATTCGACCGATTGTGCGGAACCGGCGAGATTGTGAACAACCAGCAGCGTGACGCCCTCATGCTCTCGAAGATAGGCCAAGACCTTGCCGTTGGCCGGTCGCAGAAACGTAATCGCCCCTCGTCCGAACGCCGGGAACCGCTTGCGGACGGCGATCATCCGTTTCATCCAGTGGAGGAGCGAGTGGGGTGCCTCCTTCTGCGACTCAACGTTGACCGCTTGATACCCATACACGGCATCCGCCACTACCGGCAGATACAGCTGAGCCGGGTCGCAATTCGAAAATCCTGCGTTGCGATCCATCGTCCATTGCATCGGCGTCCGCACACCGTCTCGATCTTTGAGTTTGATGTTGTCCCCCATCCCGATTTCGTCGCCGTAATAGATGATAGGACTACCGGGTAGCGTGAAGACCAGGCTGTGGAGGAGCTCGATCTTTCGACGGTCATTCTCCAACAACGGAGCCAGCCGACGGCCGATGCCGATGTTCCGCCGCATCGAGGGGTCACGCGCATAGGTGTAATACATGTAGTCCCGCTCCTCACCGGAACACATCTCGAGCGTGAGCTCGTCATGGTTACGGAGAAAGAGGCACCACTGGCAGTTCGGCGGAATCTCCGGCGTGTGCGTAAACATGTCGATGATCGGATCACGCGTTTCACTCCGTACCCCCATGTAGAGCCTGGGCATGAGGGGAAAGTGAAAGGCCATGTGAAATTCATCACCATCGCCGAAATATGGCCGCACATCCGTCGGCCATTGGTTCGCTTCGGCCAACAAAATACGCCCCTGGTAGGAGGCATCGATCCGTCGGCGGATATCCCTCAGATAGTCGTGCGTCTCGGGTAAGTTCTCGCAGATCGTGCCCTCACGCTCAAACAAATACGGAACCGCATCGCACCGAAACCCGTCCAGCCCCTGATCCAGCCAAAAGGTCATGATGTCCAGCATGGCTTGACGGACTTCTGGATTGTCATAATTCAAGTCCGGCTGGTGACTGAAGAAGCGGTGCCAATAGAACGCCTTGGCCTCAGGATCCCAGGTCCAATTTGATTTTTCCGTGTCGATGAAGATGATTCTGGCCTTCCCGTACTTGCGATCGGTGTCGCTCCACACATAGAACCCACGTTTTGACGAGTGCGGCGATTGGCGCGATTCCTGAAACCATGCATGGCGATCGGAGGTGTGGTTGAGGACCAAGTCGACGATGACACGAATCCCACGCCGATGGGCCTCATCCAACAACTGTTTAACATCCTGCATCGTCCCGTACTGTTCAGCCACAGTGAGAAAATCTGCTACATCATAGCCATCGTCCCTAAGCGGCGAAGGATAAAACGGTAACAGCCAAATGCAATCCACTCCGAGCCATTCCAGATAGTCCAGTTTCCCGATTAAACCCTGAAAGTCCCCGATGCCGTCGCCATTGCCATCGGCATAGGCCTTCACATGGATCTCATAGAACACCGCGTCCTTGTACCAAAACGGATCGTCGCTCACCATCGTGTCCTGCCCATCTCCTCCCCTTA
>JAHBWR010000118.1 GCA_019636875.1 Nitrospira sp. | reverse complement strand
GTCCGGAGATATGTCGAGTGGAGCGGGGCAAGGCTACGATGATCCCTCAACACCTGGTCTCTGTTCACGGCGTCTCACGGCTCTGAGCAGTTCCTCTCGCTCACCGGCCGTGAGTTCTTTCCATTCCCCCACTGTCAACCCTTCGACGGTTAGGTGCATGATCCTCGTGCGATGTAACTTGATCACCCGATAGCCGAGCGCTTGGCACATGCGCCTGATTTGGCGGTTTCGCCCCTCGGTGAGCACGATACGAAACCGATTTGGCCCAACTCGCGTCATTCGACAAGGCTTTGTTGTACTCCCGAGGATGACTACGCCGCGCGACATCTGATCCACAAAGGATTCGTCGAACGGCCGATCGACCTGCACCAGATACTCTCGCTCATGGCCAAATTCGGTCCGGAGGATGTCGTTGACAATATCGCCGTCGTTCGTCAGTAGAATCAGGCCGGAGGAATCCTTATCCAATCTTCCGATCGGGAAAATCCGCTCAGGATGTCCGATCTCCGCAATGATGTTACGCGGAATATGGGCCTCACTCGTGGTCGTCACACCGACCGGCTTATGGTACTTAATGTAGAGGCTTGCCTTGCTCCAGGGGATTACCTGCCCTGCTCGGGCAATGACGTCCGTGAGCTCTATCTGATCGCCGAGCTTGGCCACCCGACCATTGATCGTGACGACGCCTGACTCGATGAGCCGATCCGCTTCGCGGCGGGAACAGATCCCCTGCTCGGTAAAAAATTTATTGATGCGGATGGTGTGAGCCACGAGAAGACAGGATGAGTGACGATGAATACTAATGCACGCGCCGGCCCGCCTTGATGCGACCGAGCATGCGATAGATCAACCGCGCGACGGTAAACTGCGGTGCGACAAACCCATCAATGGGAGCGATCTCGCTCACATCCATCCCCACAATCCCCGGTCCGTTGGCGAGGGCCGTAATTAGATTGAGCGTGTCGTACCAACCGAGTCCACCAGGCTCAGGGGTTCCCAGCGCGGGGACCAGTGAGGCATCAAGCCCATCACAGTCAAAGGTCAGATACACGGGCGTTCGGCAGGCCGCCAGAACATCGGGTATCCATCTTGACGCCTTCCCCTCATACGGACCCGACGGATCAAGAATCGCGGCTGCAAAAAACGTCGTGATGCGATCCGTAGAGTCGATTCGGACCATCTCCTCCGGGCTGATTGATCGAATGCCCACCTGCACCAGGGGCAACCCATCTTCCACGACCCGTGCCATGACACTAGCATGGCTGAAGGGATTCCCTTGATACGCTTCCCGCAGATCTCCGTGGGCATCAATCTGCACGACCGTCATCTGCTGATACCGCTTTGCATGGGCCCGAATCGCTCCCAAAGCACCGGTATGTTCACCGGTCAACGTGACCACAAACCGGCCGGTTCCGACATGGGGGGAGACAAACGCCCCGATGGCGTCGACTGCTGCTCGGTCGACCTTCCCCTTGAGATTCAGGGGCGCAGCCGTCGCAATCCCACCCCACTCTCGATAGGGCTCAACCCGAAGTTGTTCATCGTAGAACTCAACCTGGCTGGAGGCCTCCAGGATGGCCGATGGCCCGCGGTCTGATCCTCTGATGTAGCTGGAGGTATGTTCGTAGGGAGCCGGCAGGACATAGACACCCGCTTGATCCGGATGGCACCAGGGTTCGTCGAGGCCTAGAAAATTGCGATCTGCCCCCTCCCAACCGACGGGAAGCGTCATGGGCGTTCTCCCCTTACGTGAGGCGGGCAGTCAAAGCCGATACAGCCAATCCCTCAGCTCCTCTACTTTCGAGAACGGGCAGGATCATTCTCCGGTGGAATGAAGACCGCAAGCGCGATGACCGTCGTCCACTTGCCCTTCTTCCCGACGGCCGACTGGGTGATGTTGAGTGTCTTGACGATTTTCCCACCCATCTTAAACACCTGTTCACGCTCTTTCCACGCAACATTCGGATCGAACTCGACGCCTAAGGTCGTGGCGAGCATCTGCGCAGCCAGATCTTCGGTATACTCTCCGGTCTCTTCATCGGTTTCGCCATGCGCATGGTGCTCCGAAAGGTACCCATATGCGCCGATGTCCGTGGGCTTCGCCAGGCCGACGGAGGCCGACACCAGCTGGTTCCGTTCATTGGTTTCGGATCGGGCCATCACGCAAAACGTGATCTCTCCGGGTTTCAACAGTTTCTCTCCACGTTTTCTTGGGATGATCTTGCAATAGGGTGGGAGGATGGAGGACACACTGACGAGGTTACAGTAGGCGACACCCGCGCTGCGCAACGCTTCTTCGAACGAGGCCAGCTTTTCCTTGTGAACTCCCACACCTCTCGTGAGAAACATTTGCGTAGGTACCATCATCTCCCCTTTCGTCTGATAACCGACCTTTCAGGTTGCGTGGAGGTTGTTTCGTGATGTGTTCGCGAGCGGCCAGACCAACAAATCGAACCAGTTCAGCTACAGCATCGCGTGTGTTGTAGCAAGAATGGACCGGCTTCGCAATATCTTCTAGAGAGTTTTTTCAGTTGAGCTGGCAGGCTCTTTGAGGTTCATGACCAGCATGCGCGGTTCGGTCATATCCTCGATGGCTGCACGCACACCTTCTCGTCCCAACCCGGAATCTTTCACGCCGCCGTACGGCATGTGATCCGCACGAAACGTGGGAATTTCATTGGCTAGGACGGCACCGACCTCCACATGACGAAAGGCGTAAAAAATCTTATTGATGTCTTGTGTGAAAATACCGGCCTGTAGCCCATAGTCGGATTGATTGAGGAGGGCGACGGCCTCGCTCAACTGGCAATACGGTGTGACCGTCACGACCGGTCCAAACACCTCTCGGCACGAGACCTTCATCTGAGGGTTCACGTTCGACAATACCGTGGCCTCGACGAGCGATCTCGTACGTTTTCCGCCCAAGAGCACACGTGCTCCATCCGCCACAGCCTCACCGATCCACCCTTCGACTCGTTGTGCAGCAGCCTCATCGATGAGCGGGCCGATGCTCGTCGTTTCGTCGGACGGATCGCCCATTTTCAACCGAGCGACGTGCATGAGTAACTTGGTCGTAAACAAATCAGCGACCGACCGATGCACAAAAATTCGCTGCACGGAAATACACGTCTGGCCGGCATACCCAAATCCCCCGGTGGCGCATCGCTGAGCGGCGAGCTCGATGTCGGCATCCGGTTCGATCATGACCGCCGCGTTGCCTCCGAGCTCAAGCGTCACCTTTTTCTTTCCACACTTGGCCTTCAACATCCACCCGACAGAGGCACTCCCGGTGAAACTCAGCAACTTGAATCGTGGATCGACCACCATTCGCTCAGCCAGAAGGTTATCGCACGGCACAATATTCAATCCCCCTGGAGGAAGTCCTGCCTCCAACGCGACCTCTCCGAGCAAGAGAGCTGTCAGCGGTGTTTGAGGAGCTGGTTTGATCAAAATGGGATTACCGGCAGCCAGGGCCGGTGCGACCTTGTGTGCCACGAGATTGAGCGGAAAGTTGAACGGCGTAATGCCGAGAATCGGACCGATGGGGAACCGCCGAAGCAGGCCAAGATGTGTATCAAAGCCGGGGGTCCAATCCAGGGGAACGACTTCGCCCGGAATTCGTCGTGCTTCTTCAGCCGCGACCGTGAACGTTTGAATAGCCCGGGCGACTTCTCGCCTCGCATCGGTAATCGGCTTACCGGCTTCCGTCGAAATCGTCGTCGCAAAGTCGTCCCGACGTCGAGAGAGCAGGGTCGCAATCTGTTGAAGAATATCGTATCGAGCATGAGCCGGCAGCTGTTCCATGGGAGTAGCTGCGCTGGAGGTCGATGCGACGGCCTGTTCGATATCGGATTCCGTCGCTTGGGTAACCTGCGCAACCATCTTCCCGGTAAACGGGTCGACGACCGGAGACGCACTGTTACCCTGCTTCCACTGGCCATGAACGAGGAATGGTCGCGGTTCCTTCACTGGACGACTCGCTGGAGTGCGTGATGAAGCTGATGTTACTCCGCCGCTTCAACCGGAGCGGCGGATTCGACGGGAGGTTGAGTAGTCGTGGCCGTCTCCTGTGCAGCGACGGCCTTCGCAATCAGTTCTTCCGTCCCCCAGTCGCGGATTGCGTCCAAGGTGAAGCCTTCATACGTGGACACGCCATGGCAGGACGGACAATCCGGCATGGGAACCTTTCGGTAGAAGACTTCCGTGAGACAAGACATGCACACCCAAAAGTCATCGTCGCGATGGGACACGGGCCAGAACGATTGTACGGAATCCATAGGATATCCTACCTTTTCTGGTGAACAGAACTAACGCAGCCGCATGCACACTATCAACATCACGTGTGAGAGGCAACCAACCACTATCTTCTCTGCCTACTTTTTGGCCCCTGCCAGAAGCCGCTCGATTTCATCGGAGAACATCTCGAACGGAAATGCTCCGGGTATCGCAATGGCAGGTTCGTTCTCCGTCGGCGCCACGGCCGTTCGTACGAGAATAAACCCAGGTGTTCCGTGAAAGCCCCACTGATTCGCTTCTTGGCGATCTTCAAAGATCGCATTGGTGTACCGCCCCTCGGCCATACATTGTTCAAACCTAGACTGATCCAGGCCGATCGCCTTGGCATGACGCTGATAGACGGACTTGTCCAGCTGGCCGCCTTCGGAAAATAATCGATCATGCATCGCCCAATATTGCCCTTGGGCCCCCGCACATCTCGCTGCCATTGCAGCATCGACTCCAGGTCCTCGGTCGGCCCGTGGATAATCTCGATACGCAAATCGCACTTTCCCGGTATCGACATAGCGGGCTTGTATGCGTGGCCAGGTATCCTTGAAAAACTTCAGGCAGTACCCGCAGGTGAAGTCGGAGTATTCGATCAGCGTCAGAGGGGCATTGGCCTGCCCCCTCATCCGAGCGTCAGTCTCCGTTGAATCTCCAGAGCTGGCTACAGAAGAGCAGAAGAGGACGCTCCCAAGGCACAACTGACCTGCCCATCGTCCAATCATCCATTTCACGACTGGCGCACCACGCCGGCTTTCTTTCTTTCGAGCAAGCCCATCATCAAGAGCGGCCACACCACGGTGGCATCACTCAAGACCTCGGCAAATCGTCCGCCGTCATTCGGCGTCACAAATTTCCCCCAGGAGAGCCCTTCTTGATACGTACAGCCGCTGAGCCCCCCCCAGTAGTCGGGCTCGGGACAAATTCTCACTCCATACTGAAAGCGTGGAGGTTTCACGGACAACCCTAACCGTAGATTCCCGATTTCAATATACGGGCCGACTTGTTGCGCCCAATTCCTTGGGACGCCTCCGCCGATCGTGAAGATCCCCAGTCGCTTGGCCGAGAGGACGGTGTCGGCATAGCTATTGAGATCCAGGTAGGGATTAAACGACGGCCAGTGTCGAAGAATAGACTGCAAAACCGACAGATCCCCTTTTGAACCGATCTGAGATCGAGCCCGATCAACCTCTCGGGACATTGCCCATATCCCCATATCGAGTCCGACCTCAGAATCGGTGAAGGCCGGAATATACACCGGAACCTTTTTCAAGTAGGCACTTTTCAGAATCCCTTCGCCGTCAAACTCCTCGGCCAAGGTCTTTCCCAACTCCCTCGTGATGATCTCTGATGAAAGCGGCTGGTCTTGGTTGAGGCGCTTTACCGTCCGGGTGACGACATGCTCGACATAATTGAGATTGGCTTCCATCTCGAGGGTATCGTAGACGCGATTGTACCCCTTTCGAAAGAGCTCCTCATCGCTCATCGATGGGTCATGTCGATAGTGTGTCTTTCCGACTGACTCACTGAGACCGTGAGCCATCAGTGCCCCGGTCGAGATGATGCAATGCACCATACCCTCATCGATCATCTTCGTGATGATCTTCCCCATCTTGGCAATGGTCATCGCGCCGGATAATGTCATGACGACACGGCAGTCCGGGTCTTCGATCATCGCCCACAACACATCGAAGGCTTTGCCGAGGTGTCGTCCACCAAACGCCGTCTTGCCCATGGCTTCGAGCAATTCGCTAAACGAAGCGATCTTGTCGGGATCAAGCGGTTCGAGCGCTTCTAACCCGTCCTTGGCACCATCACGAAATTCACGTGCGTACATATCGATCCTCAAAAGAAGTTCATCACCGTCCAGTCGTTTATACACAACCGTGAACGGAGGCGTCAACGAAAGGTTCGCGCGTACGAATACACGGGCACCGATTCAGTCCACAACTGACTCTGGTGTTGTTAGGCAGGTACCGTTCCCGCAGAAGACTCCATAAGAATTCGGTCGATGTCTATCGCATCCAGTGATTCTTTCACCAACAGCGCCTCGGCCAGCGCAGTCAAGCCGGCCATGTGTTCGGTCAAGACTTGCTTGGCGCGTTCGTAATTTTCCGTCACAAACTGCTTGATCTCGGAATCGATCTCCTTTGCCACTCGTTCGCTCAGGTCTCGTTTGGCGGTCCAGTCTCGGCCCAGAAAGACGGAGTCGTTTTTCTGCCCGAACGTCAGAGGCCCCAACTTTTCGCTCATACCCCACTCACAGACCATCTTGCGAGCAAGATCGGTCGCCTGATTCAAATCGTTCCCCGCCCCTGTCGTCACGTGGTTAAACACCAGCTCTTCTGCCACTCGCCCCCCCATCAGGACGGCTAACCTGTTCGACAGGAATTCTTTGGTATAGCTATGCCGATCCTCTGTCGGCAACTGCATCGTGACGCCCAGTGCTCGTCCCCGTGGAATAATCGTGACCTTGTGCACCGGATCCGTCCCGGGCAAGAGCCTGGCCATCAATGCATGTCCAGCCTCATGGTAGGCCGTAACCCGTTTCTCCTCGTCGGTCAGGATCATGCTCTTCCGTTCGGCTCCCATGATGATTTTATCTTTGGCCATTTCGAAATCGACCGTGTCTACCTCTGTCTTGTTTTGACGAGCCGCCCACAAAGCCGCCTCATTGACTAGATTTTCCAAGTCGGCACCTGAGAATCCTGGCGTCCCACGGGCTATCTTGTTTAATTCCACGTTAGCCGCCACCGGCACCTTTTTCGTATGGACCTTGAGAATCTCCGCTCGGCCATGAAGGTCCGGTCGATCGACGACGACCTGACGATCAAATCGTCCAGGGCGCAGCAAAGCAGGATCGAGGACGTCCGGCCGATTGGTTGCCGCGACCAAGATCACACCCTCGGTCGTGTCGAACCCGTCCATCTCAACGAGCAGCTGATTCAACGTCTGTTCGCGCTCGTCATGACCTCCCCCCAGCCCGGCTCCACGCAGACGACCGACGGCATCGATCTCGTCGATAAAAATAATGCACGGTGCATGCTTCTTCCCCTGCTCAAACAGATCCCGAACCCGCGAAGCCCCGACCCCGACAAACATCTCCACAAAGTCAGACCCGCTGATGCTGAAAAAGGGAACACCGGCTTCACCCGCAACGGCCTTTGCCAACAGAGTCTTCCCGGTTCCGGGAGGGCCGACCACCAACACGCCTTTTGGAATGCGGCCACCCAGCGTCTGAAACTTACGTGGATCTTTCAAAAACTCGACGATTTCCTGCACGTCGTTTTTCGCTTCATCGACGCCGGCCACGTCCGCGAAGGTGACCTTCTTATGCTCCTCGGTCAGCATCTTGGCACGGCTTTTCCCGAACGATAAGGCGCCGTTCCCGCCGGATTGCATCCGTCGCATGAAGAAGATGAACAGCCCGAGAAAGAGAATGAAAGGCCCCCACGTGTACAGAAAGGTGACGTACCACGGGCTCTCGCCGGACGGCTTCACCTCGATCTGGACCCCCTTCTCCCGCAACATGGCAATCAAGTCAGGATCATCGGCTGCATAGGTGTGAATGCGCGTGCTGTCTTTCAAGACCGCACTGATGTGATGGCCCCGCATGATGACCTTGACCACCGAGCCCTGTTCCACCTTCGCGATGAAATCACTGAAATAAACTTCCTCTTCCGGTGCATGCGTCGGAACGGAAAACATATTGAACAGCAACACTATAAACAGGGCAATCATGCCCCATAGGAGTAAGTTTTTCATTCTGGTATTCATGGCGTCCCCCTCGCTCTATCGACCAGCACGGCGCCCTGAGTGTTCCTCGCTATTCGCCGTATCGTTGGACTATCGTCTAATTTCCGATTCTAAGTCCTTAGCTTACCAGTAGTCAGCACCTTACGCCAAGCGAGTTCCGTATCGTGATCGACGCTTCCGAGAACACGAGACACGGAATATTGTTCCTTCGCCGAGCGACACGTCAGGGTTTTCTCATGGAGCGGCTATCAACAGAAGCTGCTGCACGTGAAGGCTTGGCCTGGTCTACAACGGAATTCGAACCCGTGTATAGATTCAACGGCTTCGCCAGCGCATGTCGCCCACTTCCCCCTCTGTCGGGGCCGGTTCTTTATCGTTTCGTCTGCAACTCCACATTAATGAGTTTTATTTCTGAGAGATCCGCGAGGCGTGGACACCACCGTGTGCCAGCACGCCACAGGGCCGAGTCCAATTGGTCATAGATCGTCCCCGGGTGCTCGTAGTGAATCCCATAGGCATGGGTGGCCGCATGCCGGCACGGAAACACGAACGATTTTGCCAAATCGTCGGACTCCACCTCGAGCCGTGTCACAGTCAGATCAAATGTGAGCCGGATCTTGAACCAGCAATGCGCGTGATGGTCGTCAACCTGCATCGATTGCTGATAGCACTCCAACACATCCCGGACGATCACCATCGTCAACGACGTATTTCCCCAGAAGACCTCGGCTCGCTTGTCGAGCACCAAGGCCTTTGCAAGGGACAAGGCATGTCGTACCTGAATCGGGTTGAGGAGATCGAACGCTGACTCATAAATGGTGATGTTGGGATGGACCTTGAATTCGCGGAGGGACCCTCGTTTGGCTAACTCGAGGTTCCAATAAAAGTCTACGGCAGAGGACTGGCGGAAACGAAAGGTGAGCAGATTCATAATTCACCCCCGTCACGACCGTTAGCGACTCAACCAGTGTTACCCTAGACCCTCATAGATTTCTATCCGACGTTGATTCGGATACTTCTCGAAATATCCTCCGGTACGCACAAAGTGCGGTGTGGTGGTCCCAACGGGATTCGAACCCGTGTTTAAGCCTTGAGAGGACCGACCAAACTGAAGAATATCAACAAGATGATAGTCCGGAACCGTCCAATGAGTAACATGGCTTTACAGCGATTTACAAGACGCCTGTCCGATATAGGACAAGCCTCTACGCGTCGTTATTCTCTCTACCCGTCGTAACCACATCACCCAGAAGGTCCGTTGGCGTTTCAATCCTCGCCCGCCCCCATGGACGGGCGCTACTGGCGTGGCCCGATACCACCAGCACCGCCGGATGGAAGTTTCAATCCTCGCCCGCCCCCATGGACGGGCGCTACCGGACAAGTCGGCGCAATCCCTCACCCTGGCCGGTTTCAATCCTCGCCCGCCCCCATGGACGGGCGCTACGGCGGAGCAGATCGTGGACGCCCCGATCAATGAGGTTTC
>JAHBWR010000117.1 GCA_019636875.1 Nitrospira sp. | reverse complement strand
ATGGCGCAGGGGGTCTGCGATACGCCGGTTCCGCCCGTCGTATTGGAAGGAGCCGAGAAGGCTATTCGAGACGGGTACAATGTCTATACTCGCTTTGATGGCCTGCCGGAGTTGCGGGAAGCTATCGCGCAGAAACTCGCACACTACAACGGCATTCGGGCTGACCCAGAAACAGAGGTAACCGTCAGCGCGGGAGCGACCGGGGCGTTTCACTGTGCCTGTGCCGCTCTGCTCAATCCAGGCGATGAAGTCATCCTGTTCGAACCCTATTATCAGTACCATATCAGTGCTTTGCTCGCCGTCGAGGCGGTTCCCGTCGTGGTGCACATGGAGCCACCAACTTGGGCTTACTCCATCGCCCAGCTCGAAGAGGCCATCACCGAAAAGACCAAGGCGATCATTGTTAATTCCCCAGGCAATCCATCGGGCAAGGTGTTTATCAGACCGGAGTTAGAAGCGCTCGCCGAATTTGCTTGTCGGCACGATTTGTTTGTCCTTACGGATGAGATCTATGAGTACTTTCTCTATGACGGCCGTCACCACGTGAGCATGGCCACATTGCCGGATATGGCTGAGCGGACGATCACCATCGGCGGATACTCCAAGACATTCAGCGTCACGGGCTGGCGGATCGGATACAGTGTGGCTGCCAAGTCATGGGCCAGTGCCATCGGTGCCATGAACGACTTGCTCTATGTTTGTGCGCCTGGGCCGCTTCAAATCGGAGTCGCCCGTGGCATCGGGCAACTGCCGGACAGTTTCTATACGAATCTCGCTCATGATTATCAGAACAAGCGTGACCGGTTCTGTCGTGCGTTGGCCGCAGCTGGGCTGACTCCATCGATCCCGCAAGGGGCCTATTACGTGCTGGCCGACATTTCGCGGCTTCCGGGTGACACCGGGAAAGCCCGTGCCATGTATCTGCTGGAGCAAACTGGTGTCGCAAGTGTACCTGGGGAGGCCTTTTTCTCGGGCCAGAAGGGAGCCCGCTTCATTCGCTTCAGCTACGCAAAAACAGATTCTGATCTCGAGGACGCCTGTCGTCGATTGATCACCGCCAAACTCTAGTTCCGGATGAAGAGAGCTCATTGTTCCTTGCCGGCAGGGATGACTCATGGTATGAACCTCGTTCATGCGCTTGCCTCTGGTTGCCGCGGCTACTCTGGTCGCGACAGTGAGCATCACTGGATGTGGCCAGCAGTCCCTCCCGCGTTCGGTCGTCCTGCGTCATCTTTCTGCGGATGATCGTTCCATCTTGGCGGGAAAGTGGGAGTATGAGGACGGTGGTACCGTTGCCCTTCAGCTCGATGCGCAAGGCAACGGCACCTATGCCTATAAGGATGGACGTTTCGAGACCCATCAGTTCGGTGGAGGGCAATGGGCTGGGAAGTGGTATCAAAAGGAAAACGACCGGGAGGGTGGGTTCCATGTGAAACTGTCTCCTGACTTCACGGAAGGCGAAGGTCACTGGTGGTATGACCGTATCGGTACCGATACCAAACCATCCGAAAAAGGAGGCACGTTTCATTTGAGTAGAAGGACGTCCGTCACGAGCCTCAGGACACACCTCCACCGCCGTAACTCGGCGGGATGAGACTCTTACTCACCCATCCTTCCTCTTGCACGGGTGAGAAGTATGAGGTTCTGCCTCAGGGCATCGGGACAGGTTGCACTAGTGGCGATCGTCCCCTGATAACGAGGCGTGGTCTGGTTGAAGGCGAACGGACGTCCGCCTCCATCATGAATCTGTCCTCCACCTTCCTCGATGAGAAGTGCCCCTGCTGCGACGTCCCACTCATTCTCCGGTTCCAGTGTGACGAGGCCCTGAATGTGGCCGCTTGCGGTCAGGGCGAGCCCCCATGCGATAGAACGCATGGGACGACTGGTGACCATCCCCTCCAAGCACGAAAAGCGCCCATTGTCTCGTTCCCATTCGCTCATCGCGACGATCGGTGGTCGCACGTTATGGAACGCAGGTGGGGTGATTGGCTTGGCATTCAGGTAGAGACCACCGCCTCTGGTTGCCGTGTAGAGCTCATCTACCGAAGGGTTGAAAATAGCCGCCACGATCGGGCGGCCATCCTCAATAAGCGCCACCGAAATACAAAACTCCGGTTCCCTCTTGATAAACGCTTTCGTACCATCTATCGGGTCGACTACCCAGACGCGAGTCTTCTGCAACCGGTCAAGGCCATCCGGCGATTCTTCCGATAACCATCCATCCGTGGGAAAAGCGGATTGGAGGTGTGCATGGAGAATCTGGTTCACGGCGAGATCAGCGGAGGTGACCGGAGATCGATCGGCTTTTTGGATAGTCTCAAACCCCGCCACGGCCAGCCGCACGGCCTCCTTCCCAGCTAGTCGAATGGCGTGAAGGAGAACCTCGAGTTCGTTAGGCCATCTCATGTAGAAAGAGTAGCAAGCTCGGCTTAAGAAGAAAAGCAAAGTTCGCCTCACGAACTTGACCTGGGAGACAAATCTGCGTACAAGCACTTGCGATGAAACTGATGCAGAAACGGTCACGGAAGAAAGGGCTCTCTCCCGGCACGTTAGTACATATTGGCGAGAAGCGAACGGAGACTGTTACCGTGACGCGGTTCAACTATTCAGCTTCTCACTGCGATGAACATCTCATCCGTGACGTGAATGAACTTCGTCTTCCGGCCGATGAAACGGTCACATGGGTAGATGTCGGTGGAGTGCACAAGGCCGATGTGTTGGAGGCCTTTGGCAAGCATTTCAGCCTCCATCCTCTCCTGCTGGAAGACATTGCCAATACTGATCAGCGGCCTAAACTCGATGATTACGAAACCTATTTCTTTGTCGTCATGAAAGTCCTGACGGCGTCGGATCGAGGAGACATCCTGGTCGAACAGATCAGCTTTGTTCTGGGCCGAAATTATGTCCTCTCGTTTCAAGAGAACGGGACTGATGTCTTCGAGTCCGTTCGGGGTCGACTTCGGGCTGGGAAAGGACGTCTCCGGCATAACGGGGCGGACTATCTTGTGTATGCCCTCATCGATACCGTTGTCGATCAATACTTTGAAGTGCTTGAGATGCTGGGTGAGCGAATCGAATCATTACAGGAACGGGTGATGGCCGACCCAAGGCCGGAGACGCTGAAGGACATTCATGCGCTCAAACGGCAGCTCTTGTTTGTACGCCGAGCCGTCTGGCCGCTACGAGAGGCGATCAACAACCTCTCACGATCGGAATGCCCCTTCCTGCATGAGCCCACGAAGGTCTTTTTCAGAGACGTCTATGACCATGTGGTGCAGATCGTAGATACGATCGAGACCTTACGGGAAATGGTTTCGGCGAGCCTCGATATATATCTCTCCAGTGTGAGCTATCGGTTGAACTCCGTCATGCGGGTGTTGACGGTAATTACCACAATTTTCATGCCGTTGAGCTTTATTGCCGGTATCTATGGGATGAATTTCGAGCATATGCCGGAACTGAAATGGGCGTGGGGGTACCCCATGGCTCTGGGCATCATGGGCTTCGTGGCAGCGGCCATGCTCTTAGGATTTCGTTGGAAGAAGTGGCTCTAGTCGGGGGCTCGCAGCCTTTATCCTTGTGGCGCCCGCCGAAGCTTCACGATAAACCGGTTTCAAGCCTTGATTCGCCTAAGAGCGTAGATCAGAGAAGAGCCAAGGAGCTTCACCTTTCCGACGAGCTTCGTAGGCTGTGATGGTGCCCTCGTGTTGAAGGGTGAGGCCGATAGCATCAAGTCCCCGATACAGGCAATCTTTACGAAATGGATCGATCTCGAACCGATATGTAATGTTTTGGGGTGTCGCCACCGTTTGACGCTCTAGGTCTACCGTGAGTCGATATCCCTCGGTATCGATCACTTCCTTGAGGAGTACGAGCACTTCCTCGGCTTTCAAGACCACTGGAAGGATCCCATTCTGAAAACAGTTGTTATAGAAAATGTCGGCAAAACTGGGAGCGATCAGACAGCGAAACCCCTGATCCAATAGTGCCCACGGAGCGTGCTCGCGAGACGAACCGCAGCCGAAATTGTCTCGAGTCAAAAGGATGGTCGCTCCTTGATAGCGAGGGTCGTTCAGGAAGAACGATGGATCAGGAGAACCGTCTGGCCGTTTCCGCCAATCGAAGAACAGACCTTCCCGCAAACCAGTGCGTTTGATGGTCTTGAGAAACTGCTTCGGAATCACTTGGTCGGTGTCGACGTTTACCCGATCCAATGGGGCGACGAGACCCGTCAGCGTCGTGAAAGGTTGCATAGTGTGAATGTCCTCTTCTCGATAAGCAAAGATGTCACGCCAGAAACTCTTGAGAACTCACTGCCAGTGCCTGATATCGACAAAGTGGCCCTCAATCGCTGCAGCGACCGCCATGGCTGGCGATACGAGGTGAGTTCGCCCTCCAGCCCCCTGGCGCCCTTCGAAATTGCGATTACTTGTCGAGGCACAACGTTCTCCGGGCTTCAGGACATCGGCATTCATCGCCAGACACATGCTGCATCCGGCCTCACGCCACTCAAAGCCTGCGTCCCGAAATATTTGGTCAAGCCCTTCTGCCTCGGCCTGCTGCTTGACGAGCCCTGAGCCTGGCACCACCATGGCATGAACCGTCTTCGCAACCTTCTTCCCCTTGGCAAAACTGGCAGCCAGACGAAGGTCTTCGATTCGAGAATTCGTGCAGGAGCCGATGAACACCCGATCTATTCGAATATCGGTGATCGGCATATTAGGAGTGAGTCCCATGTAGGACAACGCACGTTCGGTGGCGTGTTTGGATTTATCATCACCCATCGTTCGTGGATCCGGCACATATTCATCGACCCCACTCACCATGCCCGGGCTTGTCCCCCAGCTGACTTGAGGGGCGATTCGGTCGGCTTGTAGGACCACGACGGCATCATAGATGGCATCGGGATCGGTTTTGAGGTGTTGCCAGGCTAGGACGGCCTGTTCGAATTGCTCGCCCTTAGGCGCTAGCGGACGCCCTTTGAGATAGGCCATTGTCTTGTCATCGGGTGCAACGAGGCCGGCACGAGCTCCACCCTCGATTGACATATTGCAGAGGGTCATCCGACCCTCCATACTGAGCGAGCGAATCGCATCACCTGTGTATTCAATCACATAGCCGGTCCCACCTGCCGTGTCAATCTTCCCAATGATAGCGAGAATAATATCTTTTGCCGAACACCGATCCGAAAGCACACCGTCGACACGGATTTCCATGGTCTTTGGCCGCTTCTGGACCAAACACTGGGTGGCCAATACATGTTCGACTTCACTGGTTCCGATTCCAAACGCCAAGGCGCCAAATGCGCCATGAGTGGATGTGTGAGAGTCACCACACACGATCGTGGTACCGGGGAGCGTAAACCCCTGTTCTGGACCGATAACATGCACAATGCCCTGACGGATGTCGCTCATGTTAAACAGAGAAATATTGAAATCTTTGCAATTATCTTCCAGTGTTTGAATCTGAAGCGCGCTCACCGGATCCATGATTCCCAGACGACGATCTGTGGTCGGGACATTGTGATCCGGTACAGCCAACGTGGTCGTGGGCCGTCGTGGTTGCCGACCTGCGAGCCTCAACCCTTCGAATGCTTGGGGTGAGGTCACCTCATGAACCAGCTGCCGATCGATGTACAGCAACGTCGTCCCGTCGGATTCAGCCCGTACGACGTGTGAGTTCCAAATCTTGTCAAACAATGTTGTAGCGGCCATCACGACTCCTACTGGTTTTGGTACGGAGGCCACATTATACAGAGACAGACCATGCGGTTGACAAGGTGCCTGTGAACCTTGTCCTTCGGGGCAAGACATGATAGCAAAACGAGCATGGGTATCACGGACTGGAATCGGCCCGAGATCATACAGTGGTGTCAAGAGCTGCTGGATAGTTATCATCATTGGACGGGGCGAGAACTAATTGAACGGGTAGGTGAGACTGAACGTCAAGCTCGCATGTTGTTTGAAGTTCCCTTCGTTGTCGTCTCACATGGAAACGAACCCGACCCGATCTTGAACTATGGGAATCAGCGGGCCCTCGATCTGTGGGAGCTTTCCTGGGATCAATTCATTCAGACTCCATCACGGCTGACGGCTGAACCGGATGACCGTGACGAACGGGAACGTATGTTGCGCCGAGCAAAGTCTGATGGCTACTGTGATGGATATCGGGGAGTCAGAATCTCTTCAACAGGCCGGCGTTTTCTCGTCGAGCAGGCATTGATCTGGACCATTATTGATTCAAGTGAAAGACCGATTGGTCAAGCGGCAACGTTCTCACATTGGTCCACGCTATAGTGAGCTAGAAAGGAAAATAGATCTCGGCTCCGCCATAGCCCCCACTGTGAAAGGAGGTGCTGTTCTGATACCCACCCCTAACGAGAAAGAAAACCAGCCCTATCGGGACCTCAAGAATTGGTCCTGTCTGGATGGCACGATAGTCACCGTTTCCCATTCCAGCGATATCCCATCCGGCGTAAAGAGTGCAGCAACCTCGATCGGACTTGTAGGCCAGCAATTTCCCACGCAACCGACCCCAGAAGAAGTTGTCCAGATCGGCATAAGACCCGATAGCATGGAGGCTCCCTTTTTCATGCCAGTACAGCCCTTCAATTTGGCCGAAGAAGCCGATCTGGTGATCCACGCTCGAACTTGTATCCAAGCGGTCTTCCTCGATTCGGCGTAGTTGTGGACCTGCAAGCGCAAGAAGCGTCCATCGTCCGAGTGACTGTGAAATCCCAAGAGATGGAACGACAAACTGTACGTTGGTATCCAATATTTGCCCATTGCTCTTGAAACTATATCCAAGACCGGCTGTCATCGCCTGTGCAAAGAGGGTTGTTCCACCTGACATGAGTAGTATCGGTGTCCGTACACCTAAGTAGCCGAAATATTGGCTCTTATTGTCGATTTGAAACCCAGAGAACACATCTCCTGCCTGTGTGCGACTGGGTATTGTCACCAGGACAAGTGTGACCAGTAGGAGGGACACATATCGCGCCATCGGCTTTCCCCTTCGAATAATGAGTCAATGTGAAATCGACCAACGGGTTGGTAGTCGAGCTGAATGATGCTGGATATCAACAGGTGTCGCCTCGAATGTGATAAACGGGAGCTAGATTAGGATAGTGCAATATCTCGACAATCGGGAGAAAAATCAGAAAAGTACACGAGGTATCCCCAGTGGGCTAACTCTGAAATGACAGCACCGATTGGCTGCGAGTGATAAATGATTGTAAGGAGGAACTTCAGGTGGCGATCACCGAATCACGTTGAGTAAAAGGGGCGTAGGCTAGAGGTGTTTTCCAACAGGCCATCCATCATGGCATCATGGCCGGCTCCACCTCTTCTCATGCAGCGCTCTCCAATGCTCTTCGCCTCGCTCTATACTCTCGACCCTGAAGCGGACAATGGTCGTACGGAGACCGTGTACAACCGATACAGGGCTCACCTTCAGGGTGGTACGGGGGAGTTCTAGGAGCGCGCCGGTAAACGACCAATTTGGTGTCGAAGGGAAGAGGGCGCTCACGCCTGTGAAGGACATATCTTCCAACCTCCCGGGCAGAAAGGACGTCGAGGTGCGTAATCGACAGGCGCTCTCATGAGAGACTCGCAGCATCCGGCGACGTTCCCAGTTGAACGACCGCCATGGAGCAGTCAGGGCATAAAACAGCGATTGCAGACTACTCACGATACCAGGTTGGAATTGATAACTGTCTTCCCAAGGGGCCGGATCACCAAAAATCTTGTCAAGGAGCACCCCTCTGATTGTGTCATCAAGCTCTATGAATTGAAGCCCAGCTCCGACCCCACCGGATGGAAGCCGTTCCTGCCTGACGATTCGGCTTGGTAGCCGTACGATCGTCCCTTGTGAGGAGGTTAACAGGAGAGACACGGTGCCCTGGGCGGTAAAGACAGGTTGTTCTAGCAACAAGGCAGCACCGTGTTCATTGATGTTTAGGATGCGAGCGACGACCGAGGTGTCATCCATAAATAACTCACTGGCGAAGTCACGATTAAGTCGGAACGCCTGTCGGCCTTGGGCTTGTTCGCTAGCGACGAACATGGCGATTGTTAGCAGCAGCAGATTGACAGATCCCCAAAAGAGGCTGACCGGCAGACCGGGGTCGCCAATGCCGTGGCGAAGGTTCTGAATCCCCAATGCCAAACCCACGACCAGCAATCCAAATGTCAATAAGTGTGGCCAGGCGAATGTCAATTCAGCGGACGTATTTTTTCTAATGCGTTGCCCTTTCGGGGTCACTTCGAAGGCTCGCTCTTTACGGGGCGAGACCAGCGCTTTCAATGCCACAGCGCTGAGCGAAAAGCACATCGCGATTTCATAGATATCTGACCAGAATGGGTTGCGCGACCCGCGGCTGACAGGGCGCATGACGAGTGCCGATGCGATGTAAAACGAAAAGAAGTGCACACCAAGCAGGAGTACATTCGCATGAATTGGCGGGGCATGGAACAAAAGACTCGAGAGTGGAGCCATCAGACAAATAAGGCGTGGAAGGCCAAAAAAGAAATAGAAGATCGATCCAAAATAGTCCAGCCGCTGTGACCACGTGAGACCTCGTTTGGTGAGGGGGTTGTCACGGAGGAGTACTTGAATGCAACCCATGGCCCACCGCTTCCGCTGCTTGAGATAACCTTCAAACGTCTCTGGCATCAGACCGGCAGACAGAACACGATTGAGGTAGCAGGACCTGTATCCTTTCGCATGCAGGTTCATACTAGTATGGATGTCTTCGGTAATCGTTTGGGTTTGGAACCCGCCGATCTCCTCTAGTGGTTGTCGACGGAAGAGGCCACCACTGCCGGCGAAGAAGGCACTATTGTGAGAATCTCGCCCAGCCTGCAGTGAGCGGAAGAACAAGGCCTGCTCGTTTTTGACGAGCTCTCCTACACGGAGATTGCGCTGGAAGATATCGGGATTGTAGAAGTGGTGGGGAGTCTGAACGATGGCCACTGTTGGATCATCGAAAAATCCGACAGTCTCTTTCAGAAACGTACGAGCCGGGACATGGTCAACATCGAAGACTGCTATGATGTCGCCATCGGTTAAACGAAGTGCGTGATTGAGGTTTCCGGCTTTAGCATGGCGGGGACGATCCGGGCGCCTGAGGTAGCCACAGCCTAGTGCGGTCGCGAGTTGCTTTGCTTCAAGCCGGTGACCGTCATCGAGCACGTGCACATTGAAACGATCCTTCGGGTACTCCTGCGCTAGGCAACCCACTAATGTTTGCCGCAAGAGTGAGAGCGGTTCATCAACAACCGTGACCATGATGTCAACGGTTGGATAAGTCGTGATTGGCGCCGGTTGACGATCCGTAGGTGACCAGGATTGATACGTAAAGAAGCAAAACTGACAGAGTCCATAGAGTTCTGCGAGGAAGACGATCCATCCGACGATCATGCTGCTGGTATCCTCGGTAGGTAGGGTGTAGAGCACCCGCCAGACCATGTAGCGGATGTACAAGAGGAGACTCAGACCGAGGATCCACCGACGCCCCCGTTCCCTCTGGAGCAGAAGCCCAATGGCCAATAACACCAGCGCGGAAACTCCTGCTGCGACTGGGGT
>JAHBWR010000116.1 GCA_019636875.1 Nitrospira sp. | reverse complement strand
CCTAAGACTATTAAGATCGGGAGAAAGGCGAGCGCCATGGATCGCTGTCGCTCTCCCCACAGGGCATAGGCCACATGACCGCCGTCGAGCTGGCCGATGGGTAGGAGATTGAGCGAAGTCACAAACAGCCCGAACCAGGCGGCAAAGCCGATCGGGTGGAGCACCACATCGGCCTCCGGCGCGATCGGTCCAATGACCAGCCATGACATAAACTGGAGCAGCAACGGTTCACCGAGATGCAAGCCGTACGTCGCCGATCGATCCACCACCGTGGACAGGCTGAGTCCGACGATCAACATGACGACGGCCACCACGAAGCCTGCCAAGGGCCCAGCAACGCCGATGTCGAACAAGGCACGACGGCTCAGAATGGGCCCGCGCATGCGGATAATCGCGCCGAACGTGCCGATAAAATGCGGCGGCCCGGGAATAAACAGCGGGAGAGAAGCCGGCACCCGGTGAATCTTGGAGAGCATATAATGACCCAGTTCGTGCGTGGTGAGGATAAAGAGCAAGGCACCCGCGAATGGAATACCCCGCCAGAGCGTCTCAGGAGCGGCGAGAAGAAAATTCAACGGGCCACGCACTGGCCCGGTGTAGGCTTGGTAGGCCCCCGCCCATAACGTGGTAAACACCGTCAGGAGAAAGAGGACCAGCGGCAAGGTCCACTGCGAAAAAAAAGACGGCTCGACGTCGTCTTCCCTCTCCGTCGAGTCGATAGTGGGCGAATCCGGTCCTTGCCTCGTATCGAGAAGGACTTCACGATCGAACTCTCGATGTTCGTGATGACTCAGCCCATTCATGACATCCTTGCTCAGTGAATCCATACAAATGGATTGTGATCAAGCTCTTCCTCAACCGTCGTGGCAGGGCCATGCCCAGGGAAGAGACGATAGTCCGGAGAGAGCGTCAACAGACGGTCGCGAACGGAATTGAGATGCGTCCTGTATAGGTCCTTGGGATTGGACCGCCCGATGGACCCGGCGAAGAGCGTATCACCGACGAAACAGACCGGCAGCGTTTCATTATCCAGACGATAACAGACGCCCCCCGGGGTATGCCCTGGCGTTGTGAGACATTGAACCGTCCGGCTACCGACGCGGATCTCCATTCCATCGACCGGTGTCACAAGCAAGTCTGCCCGTGGTCGCCAACTCAGCAACGCTTCATCGTCAGGACCGAGATACACCGGAACTTCGCAATGGCCCAGGATCTGCTCAATTCCATCCGCATGGTCCGCATGGCCGTGCGTCAAGCACACCCCCACCAAGCGTAATCCACGGCGACGAAGCTGGTCCAGCATGGCAGGAGCATTATAGGCCGTATCGACCACGAGCGCTTCGCCCTCATCGTGGATGATATAGCCCTGAACTCCATACCCACTGATGGAGCCCTGCACCATTTCAACCCACGGCGGCATGCGTTGTGCTACCGGCTCCCACCGGTCGATCGCGATCTGTTCAAGCGAGTCCTCGCGCAAGGCCAGCGCCTTCGCCAACGCGCGCACTTCCGTACGGTCTCTCGGCTGATCTCCCCGCTCTAGCGCGCTGATATCGGTACCAGGCAAACCCGTTATCCTCACCACATCGCCGACTGTAAGGCCCTGCCCAATGCGCGCTTTCTTCAGGATATCGCAAAAGTCATCTTCTAACGGCATAAATTACCCATGAGCCCTAATTCACCTTCCTTCATCCTCCACGGGGCGGCGAAGTCAAGCACACTCTTTACCCTTCCGGGGTGAGTTTGATTTCCTTCACCTCTCCAAAGGTCGATAAGGCTTTTCCCAGTGCATCTCCCGACCCGACTGCGATGATTTTCAGCCGATCAGGATGTAAATGCTTTTTTGCCGCCGCCTGGACATCGTCTTTGGTCAACTGAATCACCTGCGCTCGCAACTGCTGGAGAAAGTCCTTCGGCAACTCATCATACTCCAGCTCGATGACACGACTGACGATGGCAGAGGAACTCGCAAAGGAGAAGACGAACGAATTCACGTACGCTTCCTTCGCCTCCGCCAATTCCGCGTCTGTCACCGGCTCTTCACGCATGCGTGTGATATTGGCGACGAACCGTTCGATCACCTCCTGGGTAGAAGTGAGCTTGGTTTCAGCCTTCATCATCCACACGCCTTGATCATGCATGCCGGTATACAGTCGGCTGCCGACGGAATAAGCCAACCCTCGTTTCGTCCGCACATCGTTAAAGAGGCGACTGCGAAACGAACTCCCCCCCAAGATGTCGTTCACGATGGCCAATGCCACATAATCGGGATCGTTCTCTTTGATCGAAAGATGGCCCACTCGAATGTGTGTCTGCGATGTATCCTTATCGACGAATTGCACCGCCGATTGAGACATATCCGCTTCCGACACGTCGGGGATCTTCAGCTCGGGCACCGCGCCTTTCTGCCAATTGCCAAACAGTTTCCGGATCGAGGCCAACATCTCGTCTTTCGTAAAGTCACCGGTCACGCCAAGCAGCATCCCGTTCGGATGAATGGTATTGTGATGAAATGCGACAAGATCCTGTCTCGTGAGACGCTTGATTGACTCGAGGGAACTTTCTCGAGCCGTCGGATGATCAGCACCGTAGAGCGCCTTGGAAAATTCCCGGCTGACGATAGACCCCGGGCTATCCTGTCGGCGGCGGATCCCCTCGATGGCCTGCAACTTGGCCAACTCCAGGCGAGCTGGTTCGAACGCCGGCGATCGGAGAAGGCCGGCAAAGATCTCCAGCCCCCGATTCAGGTCCTTGCTCAACACGTCGAGGGATGCCGATCCTGATTGCCTCCCAATCCCGATGTGGATATCACCCGCAAACTGCTCCAACTCCGCATCGACTTGTTCTGCCGACAACCCCCCTCCGCCACCGGTCCGCATCACCGCACCGGTCATCGACGCCAGCCCAACTTTCTCGGCTGGATCGAGCCAACTTCCAGTACGCATGGTGGCGGTGATCGTCACCAGGGGCAACTCATGGTCCTCCAGCAGATAAACGATCAGGCCGTTGTCCAATACGACCCGCTCCGGTTCAGGAGTTGAGAACTCCACAGGGTCAAACGTCATGGTTCTGGGATCCCCGACCTCGAGATCAAGCTCAGCCGCATAGCTCGCCGATCCCCACGTCAGGAGGAGGATCATCACCCCAGCCATCACCGCGACCTGGTTGCGCACGCCCATCCGGTCCACCCTCCCCCGCTTCATGGTCTCACCCCAAGGGTCGGCGTGCCCGCCACCGCTTTCGCGCTCCCTTTCTTGACCAACACCGCAACGGTCCGATTCGACTTAGTCAAGTACTGGGTGGCCACTCGCTGCACGTCAGCCGCGGTCACCTTGGCGATGTGATCCCGTGAAGTCAGGACGTATTGCCAATCGCCCGCCAGTGCCTGATACAACGCCAGTTGAGAAGCCAACCCGCTGTTCGAACGTAACCCTCGCACCAAGTCCGCATCCAGATTGTTGAGCACCTTTTCCAGCTCCTTCGGAGACACAGGTTCTCGTTTCAGTCGTTCGATCTCTTCATAGATCGCCGCTTCGACTTCCGCCGTCGTATGAGGAGCGAGCGGCGTCGCAGTGACGACAAATAGGTTAGGCGCTCGAGCCCCCGGATGGCTCGAGTCCGACCCGACCGAAGCGGCGAGACGTTTGTCACGGACCAACTTCTGATGGAGACGAGAGGTGAGCCCTTCGCTCAAGAGCGCATCGATGACGTCGAAGACATCATCATCCGGATGTCGGATGGTCGGCTTGTGATATCCGATGACGATGGCCGGCTCCGCATCAAATTCAACCTCGACTCGTCGCTCCCCGCGTTGCTCAGGCTCGACCGTCACCAACGGAGGAGGGGGCGGGGCGGCCGGAATTTTCCCGAACGTCTCTTCGATCAACGGGATGACTTCTCTGGGATTGATATCGCCGACCATGGCAATAGTGGCGCGATTCGGGCCATAGTGCGCCTTGAAGAAGGCTTCCGTATCGGCTGGTGTCAACGAGAGAATATCGGATCCCCATCCGATCGTCGGAATGCCGTAGCCATGGGCACGAAAGGCCGCCGACGTGAACGTCTCAAACAACAGACCACTTGGGCTGTCGTCGTTCCGCAGGCGCCGTTCTTCCATCACGACACCCCGCTCCTTATAAAATTCACGCAATACCGGATGCGCCATCCGATCCGATTCAATCGCCGCCCACAATGGTAATCGATTGGACGGGAAACTGATCATGTAGCGGGTCACATCCTTCCCTGTCGACGCGTTGAGCCCGACACCACCGTGACGCTGATACAACAGCGCCATTTCGTTGCCGACGACATACTCCGACGCCTTCGCCTGGAGATCTGTAAAGCGTTCCTGGAGCGATTCGATCGTGGCTCGGGTCTCGTCCGTTTCACTCGCCCCATTGACATCGAACTCCCGCAGGCGTTGATCGAGCTCACTCCCTACGAGTGCAAGTTCGTCCAAGAGTGGCTGTTCTTCCTCGTAGTTTCTGGTGCCGATCGTACGAGTGCCTTTAAACGCCATATGTTCATAGAGATGCGCGATGCCGGTCTGGCCGACCGGCTCGTCGACGCCGCCGACCGCAAAGGTGATGTTGATCGAGACGATGGGGGTCTGATGCCGTTCGACCATGAGCACCGTCAACCCATTGGCCAGTCGGTGCTCGACCACGCGCTCCGCAAGACTCGAACTGGACGCGTACGCCGAATGGAGGGGAGAGAGGATCACCACATAGAGCGAGAACACCGCAAGGCCCGATAGACGCATCACTTCACCTCTCCTTCTTCCGCCCAACCATTCGGCCAGGACGTGCCCATCGATAGATCATACGAACAGCTCCGTCAGTTCTTCTGGACGTTCGATGAACCAATCAGGCTGACAGGCGGCCATTTTTTCGCGATTCCCCATCCCATACCCGACCGCACAAACACGGATCCCGGCGTTATGGCCTCCATTGATATCATTAGTACTGTCGCCAATCAGAACTGTCCGCTCCTTCGACGCACCCAGCATCTCCATAACATGCAACAACATGCCGGGTTCCGGCTTGAGTCCAAACCCATTGTCCCCTCCGACCATGTATCCAAAATGCTGCGGGCCTAACCCATTCAGAATGACGCGAGTGTATTCAATCGATTTGTTAGTCGCAATCGCCTTGGTCTTGCCTGAAAAATGCTGCAGCATCGGCTCGATGCCAGGGTAGAAGGTGGTTCGGTCCAAGCAATGTTCGAGATAGTACCCTCGAAACACCTTCAAGGCTTCCTCGAATCTGGCTTGATTGCCCTCTCCGACCGCCAGGCGGAGCAGCCGTTTCACACCGTCCCCGACAAACCCGAAAATCTCCTCGATCGGGCGCTCAGGCAATCCCAACTCGACCAAGGTGAAGTTCACGGAGTGGGCGATATCCCACTTGGATTCGATCAAGGTGCCGTCCAGGTCGAAGATCAGCAAATCTACTGAAGTTGGTGCCATATATTATTTGGCCTTTCTCAAGGAGTCGATGAGCGATGCCAGTTCTGTGCGATGGGCTTCGTTCTGTTCCTTCGCTTCCGCTTCTCGTGCGAAACTCATCATCCGTTTCAATCCGACATGCGGAGGGATGATAGGAGAAATAATGCGCCAGTAGTTCTTCACCACTTTCACATGGAATCTGACCTCTTCGACCGTGTCCTCCGGAATAAAGGACGCATGCTCCAGATACACGGCCCCCAACACATGAAACGTGACAGGGATGATCACCTCCAGATTATTAATGATTTCCCACTTCTGATAATCCTCCGGCACGTTGGTTTGCTGAACGACGACGACACGGCCCCACGCCGGCTCTTCCTTCCAATCGATGTAGGGCAAGACCGTGTCGAATGAGGGCGCATCCAGACGAGCCCCCTTCTGATCGAGAAGGACATACCGCTTGACGACGTCGGCCGGAGACCGCTTCATCGAGCCGCTCGGTGTCACCTGTGCGTGGGAACCGACAGCCAGACCGAGAATCGCGACGGCGATGAGGGAAGGTGTGAGAGAAACGTGCGCCCGCTTCACAATGTTGACCATACCGCACTGACACGTAGCCAGTAAGTTCCCAAGGAGGTTCCACCCAGGTCAGTCACGATCTCGCTTCGTCTCACTCATGAGTCCAGCACAGCGTATTGTAGCAAACGGGACCGGAGACATCCAGGACGAGACCCACTGTTACCGACACCGTTTGACCTTGTTGAAATGAGAATGCTACGGTCGGTTCATCCTTTTCGTCCGCAACTGAAGGAGCAGCATCGATGTTCACTGGTCTCCGGCGATGGATGCCGCTCTGCGCGCTTCTCCTTGCACTGCTCTATGCGAGCGGCATGGGGTTGTCTCCCTCATCGACCGAGGCCGAGCGTGACCTGGCTCCCGGGCCTGGCAACTCGATCCTCACCCTGCCGGAGTCAAGTGATCCGCCTTCTTCACTGAAGGGAGTTCCCCGGAAGGTCTATGACCTCCTGCAACGACTGGAAGAACGCGGCGGCTCTCCGCTCCCAGGCTACGTCGGCGGACGCGAGTTTCAGAATCGAGAACGACGCCTTCCACGAGGTCGCTATCGGGAGTATGATGTGAATCCAAAGATTCGCGGCCAGAGCCGTGATGCCGAACGAATCGTGATCGAACAGCGCACGGGGAAAGCCTACTACACGGGGGACCATTACCGAACCTTTACCCCGCTCAATTGAATCGGATCGACCTTCAACTTATGGCTGCCAAATTCACACTCCCAGCTCATCTGAACACCATGACCCCTCCATGGTCGTCCTTGCTTATGGTCTCTGGGAAGTCCTCCCCCACATCCTTAGTAACAGCCCCTCCGGGATTTGCGCTGCGTCTCGTTCAAGGCAAGAAATGTGGGACTCCATCGAACCTCTTCGACGAATTTTCTCAGGCGCTCGACTTTCCTGACTACTTCGGACACAACTGGGACGCGTTAGAAGAATGCCTCGCCGATTTTGAGTGGCTCCCAGCCAAAGGGTATGTCCTGCTCATCACAGATGCGCACGCGGTGCTCCCCGATGATGAAGATGAATACGAAACGCTGCTGGAAGTGCTCAGCGACGCCGGCGAAGCGTGGAGCAAGGGACAAACCGCCGACAGTCGACGGGCCCCATTTCACGCGGTGTTTGTCGTGGCCGAACAAGACAAATCAAAGCGAACGCGGTGGGAGTTGGAGGAAGTGTCCTTCGAAGAGGGGAAGACTTCGCGAACGCGACCAGTCCGCAAACGCTCATCCAAACCTTCGAAGCGGTGAAGAACTTGCCAAGCTGTTGAGAATTCTGAAACAGTCGAGCCAGTTTGGGAACGTTATCAGCGTGCTTTGGAAGCCCAATCCTTGAGGCCGACACCAAGCTGCAGAGCCGAGAGCACTACTCGGCGAGTCCGCCACGCTAAGTGCCTGACATTATCCGTAGAAGCCGTATAGAAACCGAGCCTCGGCCCATGAGCCGCCCATCGAGCCCGCACGGCAGTCTCATGCTCAAGACAAATGCTATGGGTTTCCCTCATATCATCCAGCGGAGCTTTTTCGCCGACGAATCCGCTCCGCCCTTCACCGCGACACCATGAACAGATAACTTTCATTTGGGCGATGAATACAGCAAGAATTGCGCCGCATCTCATCACAGTGTAAGGGCAGAAAATCACCGGGAAATGAGCATTCACTCGATGTGCGAGGCTGCATACTGTATCTGATTAGGAGGAAGTGTATCTTTTTATGCCAATTTTTGTCCTCGGCGATCCCTCTACACACTGACCCTTTTCTGGCCCATTTCTTGACCAGCTCTTGCCCTGCATGATAGGGTGCGCCCCCATTATGAAGACATCTCGATCCGCGAAACTCTTCGTTGAAGCTCAGCAACTCATACCCGGTGGCGTCAACAGTCCCGTTCGAGCCTTTCGTTCGGTGGGCGGGCAGCCCCGCTTTATCGCGCGGGCGAAGGGATCGCGACTCTACGATGTAGACAAGAACGTCTACATCGACTACGTGTTGTCCTGGGGCCCGATGATCCTGGGCCATGCTCATCCAGGCGTCATTGCCTCGATCAAGAAAGCAGCGGGACAAGGAACGAGCTACGGCGCACCCACGGAGCTTGAGGTGGCATTAGCTAGAGAAATTCGCAACGCGTTCCCCTCGATGGAAAAGCTCCGGCTGGTCAGTTCTGGAACGGAAGCCGTTATGAGCGCGATCCGGGTCGCCCGAGGATTCACCAAGCGAACCGGGATCATGAAATTCGAAGGGTGCTACCACGGGCACAGCGATTATCTCTTGGCCAAGGCCGGCTCGGGGTTGGCGACGCTGGGAATCCCTGATTCCCCTGGCGTGCCGGATGATTTCGCCAAACATACGCTGACCGCCCCCTATAATGACATTCGGACGGTTCAGCAACTCATCCAGGCAAATCGGCAGCAACTCGCCTGCATTATCGTCGAACCGATTGCGGGTAATATGGGCGTGGTGCCCCCTGCTCCAGAGTTCCTCGCCGCACTTCGACAACTCACTGCCGATCACAACATCTTATTGATTTTCGATGAAGTCATCTCCGGATTCCGCGTGAATTACGGCGGCGCCCAGGCGTTGTATGGCATCACGCCGGATCTCACCGTGCTGGGCAAGATTATCGGAGGAGGTTTACCGGTCGGCGCGTACGGCGGGCGGAAAGAGATTATGGATCTCATCGCACCGGTGGGACCGGTCTATCAGGCCGGCACCCTCTCTGGGAATCCACTCGCAGTCAGCGCAGGACTGGCCACCCTCAAGCAGCTTCGGATGAAGGGGGTCTACAAGAAACTGGAACAACGGTCAGCAACCCTGGCGAAGGGCATCGGCGAGGCTGCAAAGAAAGCTGGAGTTCCCGTCACGCAAACTCGAGTAGGGTCAATGCTGACGACGTTTTTTACGCCTGGTCCTGTCGTGGATTGGAATACGGCGAAACAATCCGATACCAAGCGGTACGGTCAGTTCTTCCACTCTATGTTGGAGCAGGGCGTCTATCTCGCCCCGTCCCAGTTCGAAGCGGCCTTTCTCTCCACGGCGCACAGCACACAGGATATCGAAAAGACCATCCGCGCCGCCCACGCTGCGTTTAAGAAACTCTAACGACCCTATTCATAGCCCTTCCCACTTCTGTGCGGTCGATCCAAGCTGTTCGTATCTGAAACGATACAGACAGTATCTGTTTCGATACAGGGTCCTGCCTAGGATGATCAAGGCGGTCGTCCCGCGAGGCTACAAAAAGCAGGAGGCTGCAGAGATAGATAGCAAGCTTTGCTTGCACCGCTCGCTTCGCTCACATGTGAGCGGGTAAGCATCTTCCCTCCAATTCGTTTTGATCGGCCTGCTATTCGTCGTCGTCCTCGTCTTCGGCTTCTAACGCCTCCTGCCTCTTCTGTTCCTCCATCGCATTGTGGAGCAACATGCGGATAAACATTGAATAGAGCGACCCTTTTTCCAAGGTTCCGCCAGGCGGGATGGCAATTTTCCCTTCTTGTATCATGCGATCCATCCAGGCCTTCTGATCCGGGGCGATCAACACGGAAATCTCAACCAGCCCCACTCGTCCCATCATATCCATAACATCACCCTCCGTGACACAACATCACTCCACATCGAATACGCCTTCGCATTGCAACATGCCGTTTTGAACATTGTCAATCGATCAGA
>JAHBWR010000115.1 GCA_019636875.1 Nitrospira sp. | reverse complement strand
TTTCTGCTTCGTTGACCCCGCGAAAAACGCCATGTTAGGGTTGTACGCTGAGTCTGAGGAGGATCACGTGAGCAACTCGGTGACAGAGCAGATTGCGGCGCTCAGAGACGAAGACTGGGCGATCCGCCAGGAGGCAGCTGGTCTTCTCGGCACCTTTAAGGACCCGCGAGCGGTCGCTCCTCTGGTTGCCCTGCTCCGAGATGAGGATCGCTCTGTCCGCGAAGCAGCGGTTGAAGCTTTGCGCTCGATTGGAACACCGGCGGCTGAAGCGGTCGGTGCCTGTCTCGAGCAGCCTGACTTGTCAGTTCAGGAAGCCGCATCGTCAATTTTGTCAACCATCGCAGATGAACGTGTGCTCCCTTCACTCATCAAGGCCCTCCGGAGCAGTGATTGGATCGTCAGGATGCACGCGGCGAAGGCGCTGAGGTTGATTCGCCATACCGATGCCATTGAACCCCTCATCCCATTGCTGCAGGACAAGGTGAAAGCCGTGCGCGAAGAAGCCGCTGCCTCCTTGGGCGCAATGGGCGACCCCGCTATTCCGTTATTACTGAACGCCTTGCACCATGACGAATGGATCGTTCGCCTCCACGCCGTGGAATCATTAGGTAAGACCAGATCGCCACAGGCGGTGGAGCCGTTACTGTCGGTCCTGTTCAACGATACCGATTCGGCGGTTCGTGAAGATGCCGTGCGGGCGCTTGGAGAAATCGGCGATTCTCGGTCCGTTGAATACTTACTCACAGCCATGCGTGAACCAGGCTTACGGACCGTGGCCATCGAAGCGCTCGGGAAGATCGGTGATACTCGCGCAGTCCCGCGGTTGATCGAATGTATTTCTGGAGCGGTGCGTCCCGAGATAACGCAGACCGTCGGCGGCTGCGGGGATCAATGGACTGAAGAACTCGTGGCTCAAGGCGCAGCGGTGCGAGCGTTGGGTGACATCGGCGACGATCAGGCCATTCCTTCGCTCGTGGCTGCCTTGGAACCGACCGCAACAAGGGCAGAGGCCGCATCGGCTTTGGCACGATTCGGCTCCAAGGTGATTCCATTGTTGATTCCACTCTTGACTCAGTCACAAGACGACAACCTACGGTTCCATGTTCGTGAGACGTTGACCCACGTCGGGTGGAACCCGAACCGGATGTCGACCATTCATCGTTGAACGTCATGTCCAAGGAAACAATTGAGACGCTGGTCTCAGAACTGACCCATGAAGAAGATTGGCGACGTATGCGAGCAACGGCGGCCTGCGTGGCAGGCGGTCCGCGCTCAGTCCGGGCTCTCATCGACGCACTACGGTCCGGGCCGCCGGAGTTGAAGAAAGAAGCCGCGGCGATGTTGGCTCGAATCAAAGATCCGCAAGCCGGCGTGGCGTTGGTCGAACTCCTTGAACATGATGAAGGGGCTGTCCGAGGTGCGGGTGCAGGAGCCCTTGAACAGATGGCGGGAATGCTCGATGCAGAGACGGCCCGTGCCTTGGTGGCCTTGCTTCCTACCACACCCGACGGCCAGCGGAAGCAGGTGCTGACTCATCTGATCGGGGCGATTCCAACCGCCATTTTTCCACTTTGCGAGATGTTAAAACATCCTGATCAGGAGGCACAGGTCGCAGCCGCGTCAATGCTGGATCAACTCTTGGATCCTCGGTCGGTTGATGCGTTCATCGATGCGATGGGTCAGCCGGTCGTCCGAGATATCGCCGTCGGCACGTTGAAGAAATTGAGCGCGATCCGCGAGCGGATCGATACGACGTTCGATGAATTACGAGAGATCGAAGGAGCCAGCGAGCGAGAAGAGGCTCGAATGGCGACGGTGATCGACTTACTCGGCATCGGACGTCCGAGCGTCGAGATCCTCATCGAATACCTCGAAGACGATGACTGGCTCGTACGTGAAGCGGCCGCGGACTTGCTAGGGAAAATCGGGGACGTGCGGGCAGTCGAACCATTGATGAAGCGGCTCGAGCATGACAAGGACACCGGCGTCAAAGAATTGGCGATCAAGGCGCTCGGGTTGCTCGGCGATGCGCGCCCAACTCAGCTCTATCTTGATGCGCTTCCGATCCGCCCCTTGCGAGTGTACGCAATCGAAGCCTTGGCCAAGATCAAGGATGTGGGGATCTTGCGCCCACATAAAGAGTTATTCGATCAGCTCAAAACCGATCGTGATGGGCTGGTCGCCTACAATGCCGGCCTGATCGCCGACAAGCTCGACGCGATCATGGCCATGGAAACTCACACCCACGTAGAGGACACGGCGCATGACTGAACAGGGAGCATCCGGTCGAATCGAACAGCTGATCCAGGCGTTGCAGGATGAGAACGAAGCTCTTCGTGATCATGCTATCACCAGCCTTGGCCAGGCCGGTCAGGAAGCGCTTCCTCGTTTGATCGACTTGATGTCCGATGAAGATGCCGTCATCCGTGAAGCCGCGACCAGTGCGGTGGTCCGCATGGGGCCATCCGTCGTCGAGCCGATGATCGAGGCGTTACAGGATGATTCATGGGCGATCCGAGAACAGGCGGCTTCGGCACTCGGAAAGTTGCGTGACAGACGTGCCGTGGAGCCGCTGGTCAGAGCCATACAAGACCGAGACGGTGCGGTCCGTACGGCAGCCGTCTGGGCTCTTGAGCGTATCGGAGATTCACAAGCGGTGCCTGGGCTCATCGACGCACTCATGGACAGCACCTTGCGCGAGGATGCCGCTCGAGTCCTGAAAAAGATCGGCGATGTACGGGCGGTTGAGGCCCTCATCGACGGACTTTTAGGTTCTAATTGGATGGTTCGCCGTCATGCAGCGGAGGCGCTTGGGAAAATCGGCGACCCAAGAGGCATCACCCCGTTGATCGATTCACTACAAGATGAGGACTGGCTGGTCCGACGAAATGCAGCGGAATCGCTGGCACGACTCGGTGCAAAAGACGCCGTTCAACCCTTGTTGCCGTTACTTGAAGACGAGAACACAATGGTCCAGGAAACGGTTGAGGCAGTCCTCGCGAGTCTTGGATGGAAACCTACAGCACAATAATTCATTATTCATAGAGGTAACGACCCATGGCGGACGAAGCTCCAAAACTGATTCAGATCGCTCCGAAAGGTGGAGAGAAGAAAGATGGCTTCAATCTGGTGACGGAACGAGTGGTTGCCGTCAATCTGGAAAGTCGGCAGCTCGAAGTTGAACTCCTGGCCTACGACGGCAAGACCGTCGTCCTCGATGTCGCTGAGGAGGCCCTGGATGATCTGAAGAAACTCAAAGCCGGCGACGGAGCGACCATCCGTGTGGTGGAGGAAGGTGGAAAGCGCGTCGCCACCAACTTTAGGATCCGGCCAAAGGATCCGAACACCGCCAGAGCAGACGCGATGCTGCTCGACCTGAATGACTCACATTGGTTGAACCGCAAGTATGCGGCAGAAGTGTTGGGCGAGTTGAAAGACCCGCGCGCCGTCGATCCCTTGGTCGCGGCGTTGAATGACGAGGTCGGGGACGTCCGGCAACGAGCCTATGATTCCTTGATTAAACTCGGTGGTCCTTCCGTCCCATCGCTGATTCCCCTTTTGACCTCAGAGGAAGACGAGACTCGTCAATCGGCAACCGAGATTCTTCGGAAGATCGGCAAGCCGGCCGTTGAACCACTGGCAACCGCATTGGCCGACGCCGACGACCGGCTGAAGACACGGATCATGAAGGTTCTTGACCGAATGGGATACAAACCGAAAACGAAGGACTCAGTCAAGACCGAGTTGCCGAAACTGACCTAGTCTGACTCCGTCTACCTCTCTGCGGAAGGCCGCTCGCTGGGACGACCGACTGAGATGTAGTGAAAGCCAAATTTCACGACACGATCGGGGTCGTAGACATTGCGGAGATCAATCAGCACCGGGTTTTTCATGATCCCTTTCAATCGCTCAAAGTCCAGGTTTCTGAATTGATTCCATTCGGTCATGATGATCAATGCGTCGGTTCCTTCTGCAGCATCGTACGGGTCTGAACAAGGTTGTAGCGCTGAGAGTGTCCGGCAGGCTTCATCGAGTGCGATCGGGTCATACGCTCGCACTTTCGCCCCTTCCTTCAGCAACTGTTGACTGATCGCAAGCGCAGGGGCCTCTCGAAGGTCGTTCGTGTTGGGTTTGAAAGATAACCCCAGCATCCCCAACGTTTTGCCTTCGAGCCCGCCCACCGCATCACGAATTTTCTCCACCATGCGGTGCCGCTGATCCTCGTTCACCTTGGACGCAGCGAGTGCAATCTGCACGGGATACCCAGCACGCTCTCCGGCCTGAATGAGCGCCGCCAAGTCTTTTGGAAAACACGATCCGCCGAATCCTGCACCGGCGTGCAGAAACTTCGAGCCGATACGGTTGTCCAGTCCCATCCCTTTGGCTACCATCTGCACGTTGCCACCAACACGCTCACAGAGGTTGGCCATTTCGTTGATGAATGAAATCTTGGTGGCAAGAAACGCATTCGACGCGTACTTGATCAGCTCTGCCGTCGGAATATCGGTGACCACAATAGGGGTCTCGATCAGATATAACGGGCGATACAAGTCTTTCATGATCGCGACGGCATGATCGCTATCGGCTCCGATCACGACCCGATTCGGGCGTAGAAAATCTTCGATAGCCGACCCCTCTCGTAAGAACTCCGGATTCGATACGATGTCGAACTGATACGCGTTCGTTTGTGACTTTTTGATGACGTCACGGAGTCGTTTGCCGGTGCCTACCGGGACCGTCGACTTGGTCACAATGACCTTGTATCCGGTCATGTGGCGTGCGATCCCTTTGCCCACTTCCTCGACATAGGATAAATCAGCCGAACCATCGCCTCTGGGTGGCGTTCCGACCGCAATAAAGATGACCAGTGCTTTGTCGACCGCCTTGGCAATATCCGTCGTGAAACTCAGTCGACCTTCTCGGACCCCTTTGGCCACCAGCTCGGTGATGCCCGGTTCATAAAACGGAACGTCACCTTTTTCAAGCTTCTCGATCCGTTGGGCATCGTTATCCATGCACGTAACATGAACGCCGAACTCGGCAAAACAGGCCCCAGTAACAAGTCCCACATAACCGGTTCCAATGACACTGATATGCATGCCCCACCCTCCCTAAGTAAGTAATACGAGCCTGAGTATAGCAACCTGAATCACCACGAGCAACGAACTCTCGGATTAGTCCTGAGCATGCCCGTGTCTTGATCTCGTTGACTCTCGAAAAACACGTTGAGTACAATCCAACGCATTTCGTACCGGCATGGAGCCTTTGTATCTCTTCGATTTAATCAATGCTCCCTCCAAAGATTCCTCAAATTCCCCGTTGGTTTTTGCTCCTGACTGCTCTGGTGACCGGCGCGGTGGTCATGGCGTTGGAAATCCTCGGTAGTCGTCTGTTGGCACCGGTGTTCGGCAGTTCATTGTTTGTATGGGGCGCCTTAATCGGAGTGATTCTGGCCGCCATGAGCAGCGGATACGCCTTCGGCGGGTGGATCTCCGATCGTTACACGGATGGACGGGTGCTGGCGGCATTACTGCTTTTTTCCGGAGCGTGGACCTTTCTCATCGCCTGGGCGAACCAGCCCATTCTCTTTGAGATCGAAAAAGTGGCCCAGGATCCTCGCTTGGGTCCCTGTCTCGCAGCAACGATTCTGCTCGCCCCACCTGCGTTCGGGCTCAGCGGTGTGTTACCGGCCATGTTGCGACTGGCAGTGGCCGACATGGATCACCTCGGTCGGCAGACTGGACGGATGATCGCCCTGTCCACCGTGGGAAGCCTAGCCGGCACCTGGGGAACGGCGTTCTTTCTCCTATCATGGCTCGGAACCCACTCGCTGGTCGCATGGCTTGGCGGGATACAGGTCGGTCTCGGGGTCTTATGGCTCGCAAAGGGGACCTCGGCCAGCCGCCTCATCGTGCTGACCGTTCTAGGCGGTTGCTCCCTCCTAGGAGCGACCGCCCTCTACCCGATTGAACGGCTGAAGGTCCCGATTCACCAAGAGGAAAGTCCGTATCAGCAGGTTCGGATTCGAGAAGATGATCTCTTTCGGTATCTGGTATTGGATCGAACGTTTCATGCCACCATGTGGAAAGCCGACCCGACGTACCTGTTTCTTCCTTATAGTCAAATGATGGTGTCTTCGCTGGCACTGACCCCACAACCACGACGCGGCCTCATCCTTGGGCATGGCGGCGGCTCCATAGCCAAATGGTTGGCCAAACATTGGCCGACCTTGGAACTCGATGTCGTTGAGTTTGATCCAGTGGTGGTTCAAATGGCTCAAGATTTTTTCGATTATCACCCCCCGGGGAACCATCATCTGTTCGTCAAAGACGGGCGGGCGTTTCTCAATGCTACGGAGCAGACTTACGATCTCATGTGGATCGATGCCTTCGCGCGAGACATGATTCCTTTCCATCTCACCACGGCGGAATTCTACTCGTTAGTGCGGACGCGACTGAATCCGGACGGGGTCCTCGCGGTGAACCTCGCCTCATCCAGCAAGGAAGGAGACCTCGCCCGAGCTGCCGCCGTTGTACAAACCCTGCGCCAGTCCTTCCCCACTCTCCTAACATTCGCAGTCGAGGGACCATGGAGGACCAGCATGACGCCGGCAAAAAACTTGATCTTTTTTGGGGGGCGTCCCATCGAAGCTGCGCCGACTGAGGAAATTGAAACTCGGATTTCTGAGATGGCGCAGAGCCATCACCTACCGATAGAATCCATCGCGCTACTGAGTACCCGCCGGACGGAACCTTGGCCTGCCGGTGTCGTCTTGACCGATGACTTTGCTCCCTATGACCTACTCCTTGGACGAGAACGATCTCCGTTAGCGGAGTAACTCAGGGGCTCGTGCTGGTTCTTCACCCAGCCATTTCAACAATCAACCGTAAGACCTGCACGATCTCGGGTTGGCGCTTGAGGAAGAACCGAGCGGACGAAGCGTTCTTCTTCCCGATTCTCACGGTAAGAATCCGAGGATCTCGTAGAGCAAACACATCTTCATCGGTTACATCGTCACCCACATAAAGGGCGGTCGTACAACCAAATTGGCGCATGCATTTCTGCAACGCCGTTCCCTTGTGCCACGCCGTTGTCGGTATGACATTGACCACCGATTTCCCCAGCACGATCCGGGGTGTGGGAGCCAATGCAGCAACAACCCGGGAGATCAGCGCCCGAGCCTCGCTTCGCTGTTGAACTGTTCGATAGTGGAATGAGAGCGAGTACGACTTCTTTTCAACGAACACTCCGCATTGGGTTAGGTCAGCCTGAAATTGATCGGTGATCAGTTGAAGCCAGCCGTGACAGGTCTCTTGGACTTGGAACATCTCCTCCTGTACCACATGAGGACCTTCTGAACCATGGTTCCCGACTAGACAAGAGACCTCAGCCCCGACACGAGACCGAAGGTCCTCCAATGAACGACCTGAGATCACGGCGGTCTGAGCGCGTTTCGCGAGTGCCTTGAGCCAAACTTGGACGGAGCGCCCTAGTCGAGCACCCCCAGGATCGGAAACGATCTTGGCGAGGGTGCCGTCAAAATCAAACGCATACAGACATCGCCCCTTTGAGAGCGCCTCCAGCTCTCGTCTTCCTTCTTCAGACAAGAGGTAGTCCATCACTCGATCACCACGCCATCAGCTCAACACGCTTGCCTGCCCGACTTGCTTCATCACGCGCTCTTTTTGGCGCATGCGAGCGGCATCCATCAGCATGCGGCCAGCCCAGCGATAGACGTTAAACTCTTGAATCAGTCCGCGCATGCTCTGCATGCGGGCTCGTTGCTCCGCTGTGGGCATCGTCAACGCAAGGTGTAATGCTGCAGCAAATTGATCGATGTCGTACGGGTTGATTACCAGCGCTTCCGTCAACTCACGGGCTGCACCGGTAAACTGGCTCAAGATCAATACGCCCTGCTCGTCATCACGAGCACCGATAAACTCCTTGGCGACGAGATTCATGCCGTCATGGAGACTGCTCACGACGCATACGTCCGCGCCTCGATAACACTCGTACACCTCCGTCGGCTCATGATGTTGGATCTTTAAAGCGATCGGCTGATAGCCGTCTCGGCCAAACCGCTTGTTGATCTGCTCCGCCAACGCCAAGACCTGCTTGTTAAAACTGTTGTATTGTTCGATGACCCATCGACTGGGAGCCGCGATCTGAAGAAACGTAAATCGCCCGATCCACTCCGGCTGAAGTTCCAGCAGCCGTTCCACAGCCATGAACCGTTCAATGATCCCCTTGGTGTAGTCCAGGCGTTCTACTCCCAGCCCGATAAGGCGATCGGAGGGCATCCCGTAGCGCTCTCGTAGACTCATTCGGCATTCCGGCACCGGCTTCTGGTCCGCCAGCCATTGGATAGGCCATTCAATGGAAATCGGATAGGGGTTGACCGCGGTCATCTTGCCCCCGAAGGAGATCGTCGAGCTGTTTCGATCAATCCGTGTTTCGAGCAGACGATCGACACTATCGATGAAATTATTGCAATGTACTCTAGTGTGGAATCCCAGAATGCTGCTTCCCAGCAGACCATCGAGAATTTCCTCCCGCCAGGGACAGATCCCGAAACTCTCGGCATTCGGCCAGGGGATATGCCAGAACATGATGATCGTCGCATTCGGCAATCGATCTCGAATCAGCCTCGGAAGCAGGGCAAAATGGTAGTCCTGCACGAGCACGACCGGATTGTCGGTCGTCGCCTCCTCATACACGGCCTGCGCAAACCGCTCGTTGACGGCGACATACTGCTTCCAATCAGACGACCGGAATGTGGGCCGGACATGGGCGATATGGCAGAGCGGCCAGAGCCCCTCATTGGAAAATCCATAGTAGTACCCAGCTTCTTCCCCCGGCGTCAGCCATACCCGACGAATCTGATACGTAGGATGGGCAGGTGGGACAGCAACATGATCCCGTTGATCGACCATGGCTCGATCAGCCGACCCGTTTCCATGCGCAATCCACGTCCCTGAGCAGGCCCGCATGACCGGTTCAAGAGCCGACACCAGCCCACTCGCCGGCACCTGCACGACGATGTTCTGATCGTGCCAATTATGGGCGTAGGGTTGCCGATTGGAGACAATCAGGACTTGGTCCCCGGCAAGTTGTTCATGAAGGATCGACCTGAGGCTGGCGGGGCTCCACGACACCTGGCTTTCATCGCGCATGCGGCGATCGGTCTCCAGTGCCTGAACCAGCGACCGCAGATCCTGGGCCAGCGGTCGGAGTTCCGGCGCATGGTCCTCGTGCTTCAGACGAGCGAGGAGCCCTTCCCCGCCCAGCATGGCTCGAACACTCACGACCCACCCATGCCAGCTGATGTGTGCAACCGACACGGTGATCAGCGAGATCACCGCCGCAAGTCCCACAAAAAAGTAGAAGATGTACCACCGGGTGTCCCTGCTGCGCTGCTCGATGAAACTCATATCGTGGAGTAGAACCAGCCGTCCGATAGGATGCCCGCTTGATTCGATCGTCGCTGATGTGATGTGAACAAGCCCGTGGCTGAGCGACATCATGGTCGACGAGCCGGGAGAGAGACTCAGTGTTGCCTGGCACGTCACGCCTTCCGGGTAGGATTGGGTCTCGTACAACAGGCGGTTCTCGCGATTGCAGAAGCCGATCGCGTACAGCCGCTCATCCTGGACGATACGAGTAAAATACGCCCGGATCTTGTTCTTGGCATTCGTCGCGACGAGGTCGGCGAGCGGCCGCTCCATCGTGCCGACCATCAGCTTGGACCGTAGGTCGAGATCCCGGACGAACCATTTTCGTTCCAGAGAATCGACGAGGCTAATGACCCCATAAGCGATAAAGCCCAAGACGAACGCCAACGGGATGATGAATCTCAGTGAAAGTCTCATATGCAG
>JAHBWR010000114.1 GCA_019636875.1 Nitrospira sp. | reverse complement strand
CACAGGATCCTGTGCCGATTGACGGGTTATTGACGGGTGATCCAACGCCAGAACTCGACATACCAGGGCGTTCCGCCATCCTCGACAACGTTCTCAACCACAAACGGCATCCGGTGCCCTTCTGAATCACCGACATCCACTCTGACTACGTTTCCTTGGTTATCGGCGAAAATGAAATTGTCCTTGGTCAACGTGGGTGCAACCATCGCGTACACTTCTCCATTCGGCGCGACGAGGGCTTTGGGTGCAAGATGCTCCATCTTCTGGAGCTTCATCATGGCGTTCGCTTTCTTCTGCAGATCGTCCGAGGAAATCACCGTGCCTCCGAGCTCGGCGTGCAGCGGTTCGGGATTACCCGTGGTGGCCAACGTGATCAAGGCATCCGAGGCCTTTCCTGTGACCGAGGCAGGCAAGTCCGTCGCGGAACTCGGCAACGCAATGGCTAGTACGAAGGCTGCTGCCAGAGAGCCTTTCAAAATTGTCTGGGAGTTCTTGTTGGTTGTTGTCTTCGTCATGGTTGCTCTCCTTTTGGTTAACGAGAATGTTATTGGTGTGCATTGCCCCTTCTTTCGATAGCCGGATGGTTCAATGGCTCACGAATCCGCATTCGACTATCTGGGCAGTAGTCTGTGCTTGAGGGAAAACCTTACAGAGTAGGGTCCAAGGATTCGGCCCATGCGGAGAGTAGATGCCATTGGTAGTTGGGCTTGTGGAGCACGACAGTGTATGAGGATGACACACCTGAGCTGTGTTTGGTCTGCTTCAAGTGCTGGTTAGGAGACAGGCTCTTGTGGAGACGGCCGCAGATGGCCAGCCGGTTTTTCGAGGCAGGAGTTGATCGGCCGTGGGGTGGGCGTTAATCGGGTGGTCACCCAACATTCCTCAAAGATGCTGCAATAACAGGTCTCGATTTCGACGCGAGAGTCTTTGCTTTGCCAGGCGTTGTTGAGCGCATCGCCGTCGACCCAGAAGATTCGTTGCTGTGACTCAGGCTTCAACATATCGGCAGGGATGATGGCGGAAAACTCGAGCATGATCTTGGAACCCAGAGCGGCGCTGACGTCAGCCCATGTTGGCATGACTGTGCCGTCAACCGTGACAGTCGTCCAGTAAAGGAGTGCCGGCCCTGAACTGGTATTGGTCACCACAAAGCCGGAGCCCCGTTCAGTCATGAGGTACGAGACGACTACCTTCGGTGGAATCGCGAGCTTTCGGTACTTGCGCTCAGGGCTGCTCTCCCACATGACAAAAGCCAGCACCGCAAAAGACGCCATTGAGGCAAGGATCGTGATCCAGCGATTGGCGATCCAGGTCAGCATCGTCCTTGCCTCGGAACGTGAAGGACAGCCCAGGGGCTCATACTCTGCAACAGAGGGGAGCGGTTTGTCAGGTGCCCATCTCAGATAGCTAACTCGAAGCAGAAGCTAGTGCCGTCAATCGATGGTGACCACCTTCAGATCGTAAAGCACCGTCTTCCCCGCGAGCGGATGATTGAAGTCCAAGAGTGCGGTGTGGTCCTTAATCTCTATGACGCTGGGGATAAGATCGCGACCGGCGTTGTCTTTCAACCGGAGTTGTGTTCCGACCCGAATGTCGCCGGGCAGTTCCTGTTTGTTCACCTCGCGAATTGCATGTGGGTCCCGTTCCCCAAAGCCCTCAGCCGGGGCAACGACAACCTGTTTGGATTCCCCAACCGCCATTCCCTCAACCGCAGACTCGATACCACGTATGACTTGATTGGTCCCGTGCGTGTAGGTCACCTGGCGAGGCTGCTCCCAATCGTTGTCGTCCACCTTGTAGGCATATTCGAGACCGATTTGTTTACCCTTCATTGCCGTTGTCGTCATCGTATCACCTCCTTGTGATTCGTGATCTGCCGTATTCCAGAGCTCCCTTCGCCAACCTTGCATCCCCAACGGAGAATAGGTGTCACTGCGTGAACCTGTGCGCCTCCAACTGGTCGTCCACCAGCATACATGCGGTCGGCATGTCGTGGTGCCTAGGGAGAACCAGAGACTCTGTAACAAATGTCCCTAGAGCAGGAGGCAATGAGGTCAGATGTCACAGTCGCATGATGGCTAGTACGAGGGATACCGGTCCGAATCGCCCCCTTCATTTACCCAGTCTCCATCCGCCTCTGCCAGGAGCGGCCCCCGAACACACCAGACCGGGAAGCTGAATGCCTTGACCTTCACAAAGCTGAGGAGGTTACCGAGAAAAGCGTCGACATACTTTCCGTAGGGACCATGATCGGTTTCTGATACCAACGCCCAATAGGAGGTGGCCTGGACGTTAAGGAACGGATGGTTGGGGGGAAGATGGGGACGAGAGAGGCCGCGAATGGGGCCCACCACATCGTTTTGGATCCTGTGAGGCGCATCAGGCTCCGTCAGGCGAGTTCGGTTACTTAGGGTTTCTCAGGCGCTGAACTGGGCCAGAGAAATAGTATGGCCGCGACGACGACATAGGCGATAGAGATATACCATAAGGACTCGAACTCGACCGATGCGGCAAAAAAGACCGCCTCTGAAATAGCGGCCCCGACGATCAACATCATTAATCCAATCCAATTGAACCAACGCATCCTCATGCATGGCCCCCCCTTGGTTGTGAGTCCTCGTGTGGGAGAGTAGGGATTGTAAGCAGTTGCTAAGGGAAATCGCTAGACGGGCATCGATGCCTAAGCACGACTACTCCATCGAGAGTTCTCCATCCACGGGACGAGATTGAAAAGAGAGAAGATGGATCATAACGCCAAAAGAACAAAGAAAGGGTGGTGGAGTAGATGAAACAGCCGCTGCCAGTTGCGTTAGACGAGGAGGGTGCCGGTTACCCCAAGGTTGGTTTGGTATTAGATAACGGAAAAGCGAAGGAGCTTATCCGACCACAAAGATTACGAGAAAGCGAGAGTGAGTGGTCAGCACGCGCGAGCTTGGTTTGGTGCCCCCGATACGAATTGAACGTACGACCCGTGGTTTAGGAATGGCTTAGGTAGTAATGAGTAAAGGCTCGGTGTTTCAAATGGTTTCCCCGTTTATCCTCGCCAGGCAAAGCGTTTCGGTGTTTCTATTGATTCGATTGATTCTGAACAATTCAGTCTATTTTGCAAAGTTTTAGCACAAAAATAGCACAACAATGCTGGCTGGTGAGATCAAACCGTGGCCTAATACGCGTATGTCGTAACCCTTTATTCACAGTAAGTACGACGTTTCTCTGTGACCCAAGACCCGCGTGACTAACCACGTATCCTGAAAAAGCTTGTATTCCGCCTCAATCGTTCTCCAGATCCATGATATCGCGCCTTAGCGCGTGAAATCGAACTGCTTCTCTGTCTTCGGCGCACGTTCTTATAGCTACGAGGACTTCAAGTCATGGCAAAAGGATACCTCAAGATGGCGGGCGACTTATTGAGGATTCCTCTGACCAGCCGCCGCCAAAGGCCCGGTAAATTGAAACCAAGGAAACGCGCACCGCGGTTTCGGCCTGGGCACGTTCGTCGCTGGTTGCAAGCCTTGTCCGCTGGGCGTTGAGTACCGAGAGGAAATCCGCAGCCCCGCGTTGGTAGAAGGCGTGAGCGTGGGTGTGGGATCGCTCCGCCGCCGTCTCGGCCCGCACTAACTGATCGCGGCGCTCAACAGCCGCAGTATGTCCAACGTAGGCGTTTTCCGCGTCCTCCAAGGCGAGCAGAAAGGTCTTCTCGTAGTTAGCCGCGACGTGATCGAGCCGCGCATCCGCCGTAGTGATATAGGCTTTGATGCGACCAGCATTGAAGATCGGCGCCGTGAGACCAGCTCCGAGCGCATAGACCCCTTCTGCCAGGCCCGGAAATCCCCCGACCGCCAGTGCCCCGAACCCGCCGCTCGCCGACAGGACGAATTTTGGAAACAAATTCGCTCTCGCTGCACCGAGGTTGGCAGCTGCCGCAGTGACTTCCGTGTGGGCGAGCCGCAGATCCGGTCTCTGCTCCAGCACATTCGCCGGTAGAAGTTTCGGGATATTCGGCAAGGTGACAGGCAGTGGCATGGAATGAGCCAATCGCTCTTCCAAACTCGCTGGGGTGTCTCCCAGCAAGACACTGAGTCGATGGATCAAGGTTTTCGCCGTGCTGGTCAGGACTGGCAGCGTACTCATCGTATTATGTAGCAAAGTCTCTTGACGGGCCACATCCATATCAGTGACCAAGCCAGCTTTATAGAATGCTTGCAGGACTCTCAGGCGTTCGCGTTGGACCTCAATGTTCTCCAGCAGGATGTCGGTACGTCGTTGTATCCCGCGTAGCTCCAGGTAATTCGTTGCGACCTGAGCCAGTAACCCCACTTGCACCACGCGGTGGGCCTCTTCGGTTCCCGCGGACTGCGCAATGGCAGCCTCCGCTTCGAGCTGTCTGCCACCGAATACGTCGAGTTCCCACCGGGCCGCGAGTCCGCCCGTAAACACATTAGCGGTGGGCGCGAGCAGCTCGACGCCCTGTGCACCAGGCACTGGAAAGATTCGGTCGATTCTCTTTTCTCGACCGCCGAACGAGAACAGATCAATGCTGGGGTAGAGCTGGGATTGAGCGACGGTGGTTATGGCTTTCGCTTCACGCACGCGCGCCTTGGCGAGTCGGAGATCGTGGTTGGCGGCCAGTGCTTGGCCGATCAAGTCATTCAGCATCGGATCGCCAAATCCCTTCCACCATTCTCTGAGGTCCTTCGAGGTTGAGACGGGTTGAGCGTCAGGGGCGTTCTGCCAGCGCTCCGGAACGACTAGCAGGACGCGATCGCTGACGCGGGTTGGCGTACACCCGCCCAGTTCCATCAACGCCAGGAACAACATTATCATTGAATACCAGGCTTTCATGCGAGACCTCCCGGAACAGCAAGCGCCTGTTCCTCTGGTGGACCGTTATACGTTGGATAACACGGAACCGCAGTCTCCGGCCTCTTCACCTGAGGCGTCCGTTCGACCTTAAACCACGCGGCATAGAGTGCCGGAACAAAGAAGATCGTCAGCGCGGTCGCTACGGTCAGCCCTCCCATGATGGCGATCGCCTGCGGCCCGAAGAAGTCGTTTCGCGACAGCGGGATCATGGCTAGAATGGCCGCGGCGGCGGTCAACAGGATGGGCCGGAAACGCCGCACCGTCGATTCGACGATGGCGGACCAGGTGTCGCGTCCGGCCTTTTCGTCCTGTTCGATCTGATCCACGAGGATCACCGAGTTGCGCATGATCATGCCGGCCAGCGCGATGATGCCGAGGAGTGCCACGAAGCCGAAGGGTGCGCCGAACAGCAATAGCGCGAATGCGGCCCCGATCACACCCAAAGGCGCCGTGACGAACACCAGGAAGGTCCGGGACAAATTCTGCAACTGCATCATCAGCAGAACGAGCGTTGCGATCACCACCAGTGGTATCCAAATCAAGATCGACTTCTGGGCAATCCAGGCGTCCTCTTTGGCCGCGCCGGTTTCGATGAAGTATCCGGCCGGCAACTGCTGCTGGATGAATTCGAGCTTGGGGATGATCTCTCCCGCCACGTCGGGTGCGAGCTTCCCCTCAACCACGTCGGCTCGGACCGAGATAGCCGGAAAGCGGTTGCGGCGCCAGCGCACGCCATCTTCAAACATGGTTTCGAACTTCACGAACTGCGACAGCGGTGCCGATCGACCGTTGGCCGTCCGAACCGTGACGTTAGGTAATCCGTCCGCCGTGACGCGCAGGTCGTTTTGCGCTCGCCACACGATATCGATGAGCTTGTCGTGCTCACGGAACTGCCCGACCGGGATTCCCGTGTAGTGGGCTTGTAACGCCTGCGAGAGACTTGAGGTTGAGACTCCGAGCGCACGCGCCTTGTCCTGATCGAGCCTGAGACTGAACGAAGGGATGCGCTCATGCCAGTCGTCGTTGACGTCCACCGTATGGGGGTTGGCGCGCATGATATCGGCCACCCGGTCTGCGATGTGTCGAAGCAGCGTGGGATCCTCGCCGAACACCCTGAACACTAGCGGATAATCCATCGGCGGTCCGACATTGAGGCGCATGACACGTCCCCGTACCTCTGGGAAATCCGTGGCAAACGCGTCTCTGATGCGCTGCATGACCTGCTCGCGGGCTTCGTTGTTCCTAGTCATCACCACAAATTCGGCCAAATTGGTATTTGCCAATTGCTGGACAATGAGCAGAAAAAACCGCGGACTACCGCCACCCAGATAGGCCGAATAACTGACGACGTCCTCGTCCTTCGCGAGCAGCGTCTCCATGCGTTTGGCGGCAGCTTCGGTTTGCGTGAAGGAACTGCCCTCGGGCAACCAGAGGTCGATGATGACTTCTGGTCGGTTAGAGAGCGGGAAAAACTGTTCGGGGACTTGGACCAGCGTCGCGACGCCCACGCCGAATAACGCCACGGTGCCGATGATGACTTTCTTACGATGCTCAACACACGCATCTACCCAACGGCGCAGACGGTTGTAGAACGGTGTCTCGAACAAGTCGTGGCCGAACGTCCCGCTAGTCGCCCGGACTTTAAGCAGCAGAAAACCCAAGTAGGGTGTGAAGACGACCGCGCCGATCCACGAGAGCAACAGCGAAATGCCCACCACCTGGAATATCCCCACCGTATATTCACCGGCTTGGGATTTTGCCAGGCCTACAGGCAGGAAGCCGGCAATGGTAATCAAGGTTCCGGTCAGCATGGGAAACGCTGTCGCGCGGTAGGCATGGGTTGCGGCATGCATCCGATCCCAGCCCTCTTCGAGTTTGCGTGCCATCATCTCGATGGCGATCATCGCGTCATCGACCAGGAGACCAAGGGCAAGAATCAATGCACCCAAAGAGATACGATGCATGTCTATCCCAAACAGCAGCATGCATAACAACGTGCCGGCCAGAACCAGGGGGACCGTGAGTGCGACCACTGAGCCAGTACGAAAACCGAGGCTCAGGAAACTGACGAGCAGCACTGCCGCCAAGGCCTCGTAGAAGGTGCGCGTGAATTCGCTGATGGCGGTATTCACCACCCGCGATTGATCAGCGACCCGGTCGACTTCAATCCCGACGGGCAGCTCTCCCTCGACTTGGCTCATGGTTCTTTCCAGCGTCTTTCCTAATTCCAGCACGTCGCCGTTCTTGTTCATCGTGACGCCGAGGCCGATCACTTCTTTGCCGTTGAAACGCATCTTGAATTCCGACGGGTCAATGTAGCCTCGCGTGACCTGGGCGAAATCGCCGACGCGCAAGGTCCGGCCCTCGACCCGCACGGCAAGGTTCACCATGCTGTCCACCGAGTTGAAGGAGCCGGTGAGTCGCATGGGGAGATTGTGCTTCGCGGCAATCACCGTTCCGGCAGGTGCCATGCCGTTCTGGGCCTGTAAGGCCTCGGCAACCGTGGAGGCATCTAGTCCCAGTTCGGCCAGCTTCTTGTCGGAAAACTCGACAAAAATCTTTTCGTCCTGGACGCCGATGAGATCGACTTTTTCGACGTTCTTCACACGGAGGATTTGCTGACGAGCCGAATCGGCCGCCTGTTTCAGCTCGGCATAGCTGTAGCCTTCGCCAGAAAAGGCATACAAGAAGCTATAGGTATCGCCGAACTCGTCATTGAAAAAGGGCCCGACAACGCCGAGCGGCAGCGCCATGCGGATGTCTCCCACCTTCTTGCGCACTTGATACCAAAGGTCGGGAATATCTTTAGGCGGCGTATCCTCACGGGGCGTGACAAAAATGACTGATTCGCCGGGTTTCGAGTAGCTGCGCAAGAAGTCTAGATTCGGCAGCTCCTGAATTTTCTTTTCCAGCCGGTCGGTCACCTGTTGTTCCACTTCCAGCGCCGTGGCGCCGGGATATATGGTTTTGACAACCATCACTCGAAACGTGAACTCCGGGTCTTCCCGCTGTCGCAGCTGAACATAGGAGAAGATCCCACCCAGCAGCACCAGCACCATCAAAAAACCCGTGAACGCGCGGTGTGTGAGCACCCATTCGCTCAGATTGAAGTCTTTCATGGCTGATGCCCTCCCTCTTCAGCGTTCGCTCTATTCATCACGAAGGCGATCGCGTCTGGCCATCGAACGGCCTGTCCTTCCGCAAGGCGCTGGACGCCGGCACTGACCAGCAACTGCCCAGACGCAAGTCCCGTCACGGCAATATGCTCCCTATCCAGAGGTTCCCCGATCTGAACCGGCACGGATCTGACCGTGCCCGTCTCCTCATCCACTAGCCACACATGGGGTTGTCCCGGCTTGTTCTGCGGGGTAAACACGGCGGAGAGCGGAACGGTCATTCGAGAGGGCATGTTCGAAGGAACCCAGACTGTCGCCGTCATGCCCAGTTGCGCGGTTTCCTGGTGCTCAAGCAGTGTTGCTTTAACACGATACGTGCGGCTCGCCGGGTCAGCGGCCGAAGCAATCTCGCGGATTTGGCCCTTCAAGCGCCTTTCGTGATCGGCCCAGAGGGTGATGTTGACTGCCTGCCGTCGTGCGAGCTCCGCCAGGCGATGCTCGGGGACATCGAAATGGATCTCCTTTTCATCGAGTTGAGCGAGCTTGAGGACGGCCTGACCAGCACTGACGACCTGTCCTTTCTCGACTTCCAGTGCGGTCACTACGCCATCCCGATCAGCCGACAATTCGGCGTAGGCCAACTGATTGAGCGCATGGCCCAGTTGGGCTTCGAGCGCCGCTGCCCGTTCTCGCGCCGTGGTGTAGGCGGTTTGGTGTCGGTCGAATTCAGGTGGGCTGGTGACATTTTGCGCCAACAGCTCACGGTATCTTGTGACATCGTCACGTAAGAAGTCCCTATTGGCGACCGCGGATGCGAGCTGAGCTTGAAGATCTTGCACGGCAAGTCGGTAGTCGTTCTGATCCAGTCGTGCCAACACCTGTCCCTTGCGTACCCGGTCACCCACATCGACGTGTCGGGTCAACAACTTACCGGCCACGCGGAAGGACAAGATCGTTTCATAGCGCGCTTTGACCTCCCCAGCGAAACTCATGACACGGTTAGCCTGATCCACGATTCTGGAGACTTTCACGGGTCGAACAGTCTGCTGGGGTTGCTCGTCTTGATGGTTGCACCCCAGAGTTGTCATCAATGAGAGGAGGAAGGCACCAACGAGACACGCGGTGAGAGATATAAGGTTGGGTTTAGGGAGTTTCATGATGTTCTCCTCGTGGTACTTGGTTAGGACGATATAGCACGATGGCGTGAATGTACTTGTATATACAAGTACATGGTCAAAAAAAGCTCTATACTGACGGCACTTCCATTTTATTTGCGGCAATTTTTCGCAATAGCGTCGCGCCGTCTTCTCCAAGAAACTTCTCTGTGCGAGTTTGGGCCTTTCGCCACGACGGACCGATTTGATTCAGCAGGTCACGACCTTGGGCCGTAATCTGGACGGGGAGGCCCCGGCCGTCTTCCCCATCCTCAATCTCTTGGATCCAGCCATTGATCAGCATGATCTTCAGATTCCGGGTCAGCGTGGAGGGGTCGAGGTGCAGACACTTCCCAATCTCGATACGCCGAATAGGGCCGGCCTTTGCCACAAGAACCAGAAGACTCAGCTGGCTTGCTTTCAGGCCGAATGGACGGAGTTCCGCATCGTAGATGCGGGTGAGCATACGATCAAGTTTGCGGGCGCGCACCAGCAGGCACTCACACGCGATTTGATCGATGAGACCGGTAGCGTGATTCATCCGTTTATGTGTTTCCATGTTCGTCATGCCATAATGTTGCATATACAAATACATTCTGTCAAGCCTACCCCGAAATAAATTTTCACCCGCAGCTGCAGTTTCTGTTGAATTATCTAAAAACCACTTCTGTAACGAGGTTAGAACGGAAGTCCTGGAGCCGGTGATCCGTCGTTGCCTGTAGGACTTGAAATGTCAGTCAGTATGAAGTG
>JAHBWR010000113.1 GCA_019636875.1 Nitrospira sp. | reverse complement strand
CTCCGCTAGCTAAAATAAGCCCACTCGGTATTGCGTTTTACCCTAACCGCCAGACTTTAACCACCGCGTCAACAATTCCCCAAGAGAGTACCTCTCCCCTAATAACAACCAAAATTTTACCCCTGCAAAGCAAATCATTTCAACCCTAATTCGCATGTCCCGGCAATTCGGACTTGGCACCCGACTGAGTGCACAAGCAGCCTATAGTCCCTCTCAGGACCATGTCCTTACTTCCCGTTCGTCAGACCAGGAACCCTGCCGGTCTCGCACGATCAATCCTTCCTTCCTCAACCCCAGCACCTCTAGTTGATCAGCTTCTCACCCCTGGCGTAGGATAACCACGCAGGCTTGCAAAGCGATCACTTTATTCGTCACTCCCAGGCAATGTGATGCCCAATAAATGGTTATTTTACTCGGCCATTGTGGCCATCATTGCAGCCTCCTTCCTTTTGGGCTCCCAACTCTGGACCCGCCCACTGGCACAAAAGGAAGTCATCATCGCCGACATCGTGCAAAACTGGCAAGACGCTCATCCAGCCACGAACCGCTTTGTGATCCTGCAGGATTTCAACAACGAAGCCGTGCTTGACACCGACACAGGACTGATCTGGGAGATCGCCCCTCGGCCTATCGCAATTACCTGGAACGAAGCACGTGCTACATGTTTGACCAGAAGTACTGGAGGACAAAAAGGGTGGCGCCTTCCTGCACCGATTGAAATGCGCAGCCTTGTGGGGCCAGCGATTGATTCTCCCATCCCTAACATCCCACCGGGTCATCCGTTCGTGAATATTCAGCCAACCTCTTATTGGACAGTTGTCCCAGAAAGTCACCAGCCAGCGTATGCAAAATATGTCGACGCATTCCTCGGCAACGTACTCAGCTTCGTCAAGATCTACACCTTTCCGGCTTGGTGCGTTCGTGGACCAATTGATCACGACCACAGATACGCTAGGTAGTCGAACCTCCTAGGCTCTTCTCGGAAACAACCATCAAGCCATCCCCCATGTGTGTCGTTTCCTTTCCGTGAACTCCCACCATGCCAATGGGACATCGCTCTACATCAGCGCTGCAACACAGGTTTTCGCATCAATCGATTCAATCGATTCTCCAAGTCCCTAAAGTCGTCAAGAACCGGTATCCCATTGTTCACGAATCTGTCGCGTACCGCAAGCGCGCCGTGCCCACCCACGGCCACATCGGAGACAGGGCTCACATCCTCTACGAGTGCTTGAATCAACTCCGCAGCTTTATCCTCCGCCCGCACGATGGGACAAGAGATGATCGTAAGGTCTGGCTTGACCTCGTGGCAGAGTTTGACAAGCGCAGCGATGGGTACGTTAGCCCCCAGATAATAGACTCGACAGCCTCGAACACGGCATTGATAGGCGACCGCTAACGCCGCGATGTCGTGCTCCTCACCTGGGGGACACGCGACGACCACCGTGGCTCCGAACTCCGCCACAGGCAGCTGGTTCATGGCCGAGAAAATTTTCTGTTGGATCTGACTCGTAACGTAATGCTCCACCGCTATACCTATATGACCATCGTGCCACAGCTGTCCCACTTGTTCCTGAAGTGGTAGCAAGATTCCACTGAGAGCTTCATCGAACGGCACGACTGCGACGGCTCCATTTAACCGCTTTTCGAATGTCACACGGTCCAAGGGATTCAAGGTTGACAGAAGCTCTTGCAACAACCTTCCGAACATGTTCTCAACGACGGCTACACGCGGCGTATTGGCCCGTGCCCGTGTCACCAGTTCTTCACGTCCCAGCTTTGCCAACTCACCAATGGATGCTCCTCCATCAAGTTGTTCTTTCAAATACCTCAACATCATCACATCTTCATCTGAATAGTTTCGGTATCGATTGGTGCCCCTCGTCGGTTTCAAGAGATTAAATCGTCGTTCCCAAACCCGTATGACATCCTTTGAAAGGCCAGTGAGTTTGGCAACTCTATGAATTCTATGAGTATTCATTTCTCTGATTGAAGTATAGACGTCAGTCCATAGTTTGTCAAATAATTATAAATATAACTATTGACACCTTGGACATTCTTGGTTATACATTAGACATACATTGAACACCGATTAGACGTACTGCGTATGGAGGTCATCATGAACGCAAGGTCGACGATAACCGAACAATCCCAACGTCAGAGCCTTAGGACTGTGGACCACGATACTTGTACCCGGTGCGGAGGCCTTATGGTGAGCGACGTTTGCTTTGATCTATGGCAGAGCACCAGTGAATTGGCGTGTCCCACACAGCGCTGCCTACAGTGTGGCGACATTATTGATGCCGTGATTCTACGAAATCGGCAGTGCGGGCAAGGGGCACCAGCACTTCCGTCACGTACCACTTTGTCAGCGTCGGCAGCGTCCTCAGTCGCAGCATAGAATCGGAGTCGCTGCCAATAACCAAGGAGGGTCTTATGCGGAGTCACAGAATGCTTCATCTCGTCGGGGCGATGGCGATGGGAATCGCGGCAACCACCATCTCACCGACCCTCGCTGCAGGCCTGCCAGGTGCCGAGCAGGACATGGTGCTCATTCCAAAGGGTGAATTCACCATGGGAAGTAACGAGCATGCCGACGAACACAAACACCAAGTGGTCCTGGATCGTTATTGGATCGACACCTATGAAGTGTCCAATGCCCGTTACAAGGCATTCATGACGGCAACAGCTCACCCTGCTCCAGCCTACTGGGACGATCCTCGCCTCAACAAACCGAATCAACCAGTCGTCGGCGTCAGCTGGACTGACGCCCATGCATTCTGCCAGTGGGAAGGGAAACGCCTACCGACCGAAGCGGAGTGGGAGCGAGCCGCCAAAGGGCCCGACGGAAACCAACATTACCCCTGGGGTCACACGCTTGATCCGAAGAAGGCTAACTATGGACAACATGTCGGCCGGACTATGCCAGTTGATTCGTACCCGGAAGGGGTAAGTGGCTACGGTGTCTATAACATGGCCGGGAACGTCTTCGAGTGGGTGGATGATTGGTACGAACCTTCGTACTACAAACAAAGCGTTGCCTTGAATCCAAAGGGAGCGAAAGAGGGCTACAATTTTGCCAATCAAGGACCAGTCAAGGTCCTCAGGGGGGGCTCTTGGCTCGCCCCTGCCACCTCGCTCCACACAAGTCACCGATTCTGGAACCAGCCTGACAATAACTCATATGGAGTTGGTCTAGGATTCCGTTGCGCCAAATCGGAAGAGGCCGTTTCAGAGATAGCCATCCAGAAAGCACGTGAGACCTTTATTCAGGCGTTGACGGCCATGGGCGTCGAAAAAAACACCGAGGCTCTATCCCTCATCGAACAAGCGTTAGCGGTTGAGCCCCACAACGAAGAATATCTCGCAACCCGAGATCTCATTCAGAAGACCCTGAGCCGGAAGAGGTAACTGCCCCTCATGTGAAACGCCGCAGCATGAAGAAGGTGCAAGAAAGCTCATATCAATTAAGGCTGAGTGAGTCGTGAGGGAGACGCAATCATGAAGTTTATCAGAACATTCTTTCACGCCATTATTCTTATCTGGTGGTTTGAGGCATCTACCGCACTGTCCGGCCCTCTCGAGCAGACCGATCATCCACATAAGGACAGCGTGACAGCCGTGCACGACGCTGCTCATGACGTGGACCACGCATGGGAGATCTATCACCGAGCCGCATTGGGTGGCACCGTGGCCTCCCCAAGATTGCAGGCAGAAATCGAGGAGCATTTACACGATGCCCGAACTCTCATCACTCAAGCCCAAGAAGCTGCCGAGCGCGGAGACAAAAATCACGTCGACGGCCTCATCGAGCAAGTGAAACTCCATACGACCCAAGCTATTGAGGGGAGCAGGGAGCAGAAACGATGAGACCGCAGCGGCTCACAGATAGACCACCCTGGATTATGATCGCCGCAGTCGTCATGACAGTCTGTGCCGGTGCTCTCGAGCATGTCGTCGCGGCTCATCCTCTGTCCAATGAGCCTGACCCAGTTCCCATGGTAACAATTCCGGCCGGATCATTCCTGATGGGGAATCCAGATGGAAAGGGACGAGTGGATGAATCACCGCAACGGACCGTCTATCTAGACGAGTACTCGATCGATCAAGTAGAAGTCACGAATGAGCGCTACCTGGTCTTTGTGAAATCTACGGGCCATCGTAACCCGCCGAACCCATACAGCCCTGGGTTACTGACCTCTATTGAGGGAATTGAGCAATTACCCGTGGTGCAGACGACCTGGTACGACGCCAAAGCTTATTGCAGTTGGGCAAGGAAGCGCTTGCCCACTGAGGCCGAATGGGAAAAAGCGGCGCGCGGGACAGACGGCCGCTTATACCCCTGGGGCAATGAGCCTCCGACCGTGGAACGAGCGAACTTTGATCGTGAGTGGGAGGATAAAAAGACTCTGCACGCTGTTGGGTCGCTTCCAGATGGAGACTCCCCCTATGGAGTGAAAGATATGGCCGGCAATGCGAGAGAATGGGTCGCCGACTGGTATGACGCGGAGTATTACCAGCATGCGCCAGCCCGCAATCCACAAGGCCCTCACAAGAAAGGGGTCGTGCGTTCGATTCGAGGTGGATCCTGGCATAGTCCGTTCCCCGATATCACGACCTCGGCTCGTGGTCGTGGTGGGTTCGCTCTGCAGACCCACGGCACAGGATTTCGTTGTGTCCGAGGTGGGAAGGAAACGGCCTCTGAACAATGAGGGCCCAAAATGGATGGCGATGAAAAAACTCTCACACCACCTGGAATAACATCCGGATCTGGTTCTTGTGAGGTGGCGCCGGAACTCCGCACGGCGTCGCTGGCCGAGGCGGACAGGTACTCGGTCTAACCGAGACCTGTCCCTTCGGTGGAGTCCGAGCTCTATGACGAACATGTGTTAACGTGTCTTAACAATTGAAAGGAGAACACACATGGATATGAGCCTAATCCTTTTACTGACGATGGGGTTCTTAGCAAGTGCGGTGATGATCGGACTCTCGCAGGCCATCGTCCTGGTCGTCGCACGTCGACGGACCAAGAAATAGAAATGCATGTCGGTCAATGAACAAGCGCATCGGTGGCATTGCCTGGAGATAGGCCTATGAATATTGTGGTGACAGGAGGGACAGGATTCATCGGGGGAGCATTGTGCAATTCTCTCCTGGCCGAAGGTCATCGCGTGAGCATCCTCACGAGAGGCCGAGGACAGGTTGCTCGCGGAACGGACGTCCGAATCAACCGGGTGCTCTGGAACGGGCGAGATCAAGGCCCCTGGCAACAAACCCTGGAGGGTGCCGATTCCGTCATCAATCTTGCCGGAGCGCCGATCGCCGACGCACGTTGGACAAAGGCACGCAAGCAACTCCTCACAGATAGCCGAGTTCTCACTACTCGATTACTGGTGAGTGCCCTGTCCCGATGTTCTACCAAACCCAAAATATTCATTAGTGCGTCTGGCATTGGGTACTACGGGGCCAGTGACGACCGGCGCCTGGATGAAGGGGCAACGCGAGGCCAGGGCTTCTTACCCGATCTCTGCCTCGCATGGGAAGCGGAAGCCCTTCGAGCTGCGGAGTTCGGTACGCGTGTTATCCTCCTCCGAACCGGGATGGTGCTCGAACAAGATGGTGGAGCCCTGCCCAAGATGTTGCTGCCTTTTCGATTCTTCGCAGGCGGTCCGATCATGCCAGGAAGCCAGTGGGTCTCCTGGATTCACCGTCGTGATCACATCGGCCTGATCCACTGGGCTCTGACCACCCCGACGGTTTCGGGTCCGGTCAACGCCGTCGCCCCGGAACCTGTAACGATGAACCAGTTCTGCGACGTCCTTGGGCGAGCGCTTCACCGACCATCATGGCTTCCCGTTCCGAGTGTGACACTAAAGATTCTCCTTGGTGAATTGGGAACATTGATGACAACCGGCCAGCGGGTGATCCCGGCAAAAGCGATTGCCGAAGGCTATACGTTTCAGTATCCAACGTTGGAGCCTGCGTTGCGAGCCATACTCAAGGAGCCACGCGCTGGTGACCCTCTAACATGACCGATATTCGGGAAATCAGAACCCAGCGGTGCCATTCGATAAGAGATAGTCTGACGTCGCCCACGAGGAAGTGGGCCAATGAAAGCTTTCGCTATCTATGTTACAGCGGGATTGATGCTTGGATTTCTAGCAGTTGGTCTACTGTGTTTGCTTGGATTGATACGTCTCGCGTAATCACGAGGAGGTGTACTTATGAGAATCCTTCGTTCATACATCACGACAGGATTGATGATCGGGCTTTTGGCTTCTGGAACGGCTCTCGCCGACCAATCCACGAGCCCGCTTGGCTATGGGCATGGAGATGCGGGGAAACTTCCCGGGGGTGTCATCGGCATCTCCCTTCATATTGGAGCTGAGCGAATCGGGGACCCGGCCATCTTGTATATCGGTATGGTCCACCCGGAGGGGCCTGCGCACAAGGCCGGTCTTCGACACGGGGACGAGCTGATCAGTGTCGATGGAATCCCAGTAAAGGGGAAGAGGTACGAGGAAGTGCTCACCATGATTCGTGGGGAAGCAGGCACCATCGTAAAGGTGGGCGCGAAGGACGACAAAGGCCTTCACGAACTTTCCATCGAGCGTATAGAGGGTGGCAAACTTCCCAAGGGTCCGTCTGGATCACATGGAAATTCGGCCCCCTAGCACATAGCGGAAGGAGTACCTTGTGCGAGGAATCGTCTGGTTCAGGCGCGATCTTCGGTTGCACGATCAACCCGCGTTGACAGCGGCCTTGGAGGAATGTGACGAGGTTGTTCCCCTATTTGTGTTCGATCAGCCGCTGCTGCAGTCCGGTGAGTTCGGATCGGCTTCCGTGAACTTCATGCTAGGCTGCTTATATGATCTGAGTTCCTCATTTGCCGACCATGGCATCGCGCTTCAGTGGCGACAAGGCAATCAAATCGAACAAGTCGTACAGGCGGCACGTGAATGGAAAGCCGATGCGGTCTATTGGAATCGCGACTATGAACCACGCGCCATCGAACGAGACCACCTGGTACAGCAGCAATTGGGGAAGGTTGGAATACCTGTCAGGACGTTCAAAGATCATGTGGTCTTTGAGGCAACCGAGATACGGGGTGCGACCGGCGAACCTTTGCAGCGCTATAGTGCATACAGAGCACGCTGGTGGACAAAATGGCATGCGATGACACCACCAATTCAGCCGATGCCGCAAGCACTGATGAAAAAGAACGCTGTTCCCCCACCCGTCATTCCTCCGCTTCCAACAGCCGGTGAGCTAGGGTACGATCCCGTCGACTTGGCGTTTGAGCCGGGTGAGCGCAATGCTCAAAAGCAGTTGCGGTGGTTCGTGGACGGACCACTTCATGCTTATGCACATGACAGGAACCTCCCGGGGATCGAGGGTAGCTCAAAACTTTCACCCCATTTCCGGTTCGGAACCCTGTCGCCCCGTACAGCTATTCATGCAGCCTTAGGCTCATTGGCCAAAGGAGGTCGGGTCTCTCGGTCCGACGTCCTGACTTGGGTTGATGAACTGATCTGGCGGGAGTTCTTTCAGCAAGTTTTGGCCTCGTTCCCACAGGTGGTGCAGGGCCCATTCCGAAACACAGCCGTGCCCCCCTCACGAGCACCTAGTCAAGAACGGGAACGCCTGTTTCAAGCCTGGTGCGACGGAAAGACCGGCTATCCCATCGTGGACGCAGGCATGAGACAGCTGAACCACACAGGATGGATGCACAACCGTATCCGGATGGTCGTTGCCTCATTCCTGATCAAGGATCTCCGGATCGACTGGCAGAGCGGCGAACGGTATTTCATGCAGCATCTCATCGATGCTGATACAGCCGCAAATAACGGCAATTGGCAATGGTGTGCCTCAACTGGTACAGACGCCATGCGCGGATATCGGATTTTCAACCCCGCTCTCCAGAGTAAGAAGTTCGATCCCGACGGCAATTACATTCGCCGTTACGTCCCCGAACTCGCCCACGTACCGGCCAAGAGGATCCATGAACCACACCTCATGTCCTCGGACGAACAAGACCGATATGGTTGCCACATCGGCGAGGACTATCCTGGTCCAGTCGTGGATCACCACCAGGCTCGCCAAGAGTATCTCGATCTCGGCAAGCAGCAGGTAACACCGTGCTAGCTACGCCGCTTCGCCTCGGCATCAGTCGCTGTCTGCTCGGTGAGGAGGTTCGCTACGACGGAGGACACAAGCGAGACCAGTTCTTAACCGATGTACTGGGCCGCTACGTTGAATGGGTTCCGGTCTGTCCCGAAGTGGAAGCAGGATTGGGCACTCCCCGTGAGGCCATGCGTTTGGTAGGCAATCCGCATCGCCCCAAACTCGTCACGATTATAAGCAAACAGGACCATACCGATGTGATGGAGATGACAATCGAACATCGGCTCGACGCTCTCAACAAACTAAACATCTCAGGTTTTGTCTTCAAGCGAGGCTCGCCCAGTTGCGGGCTAGCACGAGTGCGTGTGTACACGACACAGGGTATGCCGAGTCACATTGGATCGGGGATGTTTGCACACGCCTTTGGGCGGCAGTTTCCCCTTATACCTGTAGAGGAAGAAGGGCGACTCTCTGACCCGTCGCTTCGCGAGAATTTCATCGAGCGGGTGTTCGCCTACCGGCGGTTCCAAGACTTGATCCAGAACGGAATCACAAAACAAACACTGATACGCTTCCATACGATTCATAAATATCTGCTCTTGGCCCACAGCCAGCAACACTATGGAGCGATGGGTCGTCTCGTTGGACAAGCTGAGCGGTACGGGCTCACGACGTGGGCCTTAAAGTACGGAGAGCACTTTATGAAAGCCCTCAGTCTGAAAGCGACGGTACGGAAACATGTCAATGTCCTTCATCACATTGTAGGCCACTTCAAAGCGCTCTTGAGGCCGCAGGAAAAAGTTGAGCTCTTGGAGGTGATCAACGACTATCATCGTGGGCTGACACCTTTAATCGTCCCTCTCACCCTGGTTAAGCATTATGCCCAGGTTTTTGACGTCGAGTACATTCGCGATCAGATCTATTTGAACCCGCATCCCAAAGAGCTCATGTTGCGAAATCATGCATAGCAGCCACGATCGATAGAAACGAGACCGCTCTATGAAACCCTCTACTCCACACGTGCTCATTATCGGCGCCGGTCTGGCCGGCCTAGCCTGTGCACGCCGCCTGATACAATCAGGAATCACCTGCACAGTACTTGAAGCCTCCGACGGAATCGGTGGGCGTGTCCGTACAGACCACGTCGAAGGTTTTCAACTCGATCGGGGTTTTCAGGTCTTTCTCAGCGGCTATCCGGAGGCACGCAAGGCACTGGACTATGCCGAGTTGGATCTCCGGCCATTTCATCCGGGGGCGCTCATTCGGTATGGCGGCCACTTTCATGTGATGAGTGATCTCTTTCGTCGGCCACAGGACATGGTACGCACCCTGTTCAGTCCGATCGGCTCGTTCGCTGACAAGTTGCGGATGTGGCGCATGCGTCGAGACGCATTACACCACCACCTCTGCTCCAAGATGAGGGACCCCACTCAGCCGACCTACGAAGTCTTGCAGGCGTATAACTTTTCGGACGCCATGATGAGGCGTTTCTTCTCTCCCTTTCTCAGCAGTGTCTTTTTGGAGCCAGCGCTGACCACTCCCAGTTGGATTTTTGAACTTGTCTGGGGAGCCTTCTGCAGAGGAACAACGGCCGTGCCACGAGACGGGATGAGCGCCATCGCACAGCACCTTGCGGCTCCATTGCCCGCGGGATCCATCAAGCTGAAACAAGCCGTTCACCACATTCAAGGGTCCAAGGTAGTACTCGAGTCCGGAGAACAGCTCACAGGCGACGTGGTAGTGATCGCGACCGATGACGTGACTGCGGCTCGCTTACGCGGGGAGCACGCCACCAACTCTTCAGCACGTGGGTCGACGACGCTGTATTTCGACGCACCGGTCGCTCCGCAACGCGGGCCATGGTTGATAGTGAATGGTGAGGGCCAAGGGTTAGTCCGGACACTTTGCGTGCTGAGTGAAGCGGCGCCTTCGTACGCACCGGCTGGGCGAGCCTTAATCTCAGTGACAGC
>JAHBWR010000112.1 GCA_019636875.1 Nitrospira sp. | reverse complement strand
ACCAAGGACAAGCCGATGGCGCTTCTCTTTCCGTAGCAGAATTCCTTGAACTCCCTGCAAGGGGCCACGTATTACTTCCACCCTCATCCCTTCATGAAGGTATGGATGGGGATCATACGGAAGCACGCTGGTCATGAGACGGCGCAACGCGTCGATCTCTTGTTCCGGAATCGGCTCAGGCCGACTTCCGCTGCCCACGATTTCAACCACACCGGTGACTTTTTGTACCGGCGTCTTTTCCCTGTGAGCAAACCGCACGAAACAGTAACCGGAAAATAATGGAACCTCGATTTCCTTTTTTCGATCTTTCCATTGACTCAACCGCTTGACGGTCGGGAGCAACGGCTCGATTCCCTGCTTGTCGAGTTGATCTCGCACCAGTTTTTCGTGGCGTGATCTTGTACGCAACGCGTACCAGTGAAGACTTTCGGTCTCGATACCTTCCTTATCACGATACCCGCTGTCGGCGGACACAGCTTCGCCCTCTCACTTACAGTCGAAAAGAAACGCTGTTTTCTCGTGCCTCTACACGGATGGACCTAGCACGAAAATCTTCTCATCCGGAACGCATCGACGGCCTAGCTCTGCCTGGTACCGTGAACTTTCTTCTAAGTCTGCTACCAGCACGGCATCAAATTCCCACTGCTCCAAGGCCTTCGATCGCCACACCGGATAGGAAAGAAATGACTCCTGTTGCCCATCATCGACAAACCCGACCAACGTCAACTGCATTTCGCGAAGAGAGAGATACGCCATCTCGGCCAACTCACCGGTCCCATAAATGACCACCCGTTGTATCCCTTGCTGAGCAGCAAGTGAGAGGGTTTCCCGGAGCCGTGCTCGCATATCTCGATAATGGGACAATGAGTATTGCATAGAGAGATAGGTGAGCCTTGATTTTTCGGCAACCCCCTGCGGCGTCACCAAATACCGCACCCGTTGAGACGGAATGGTGATGATTTTGATGTATCCTTTCCTGGCAAGTCGCTTGAGATAAAGATTGGTCAAACCAAGGGCAACCCCTAACTTCATTGCTAAGGACCGTTGAGTGACGGCCCCATCTCGCTCGACTTCCGTCAACAAGAGTAGATCGCGTTGGCCTTGTAGGTCCATACAGTTATGTATCGTTCCTTAACGCGTTCAGAATATGAACATAGATGGAAAAATGAGTCAAGTATAAAGCCGATCTACATGTCATATAGGTTCGCGACGACACCGATTCAAAGATGAAGAATGGTAAGACGCGTAGAGGATTTAGTGACACGGGCAACAGCTGCTACGACTTTGTCGATCGTGATCCGATCGAGGCAATCCCAGTAGGGACAGATCTCTCCCAAACATTTATCACAGGTGGGAACGTCCGGCCGCAGCAAGATTCCCGTGCCAAGAGGTTTCCATCTTACCGGTAAATTATTTCGCCGAGGATCAAATAGGCTGACCGTTGGGATTTTGAGCGCTGCCGCAATATGAGCCGGCCCCGTAGCTCCGGATATCACCACATCCGCATTTGCAATAACGGCCATGAGTTCACGGATAGAAAGTTGCCCCATGCAGTTGATGGTCCCTGCAGAGAGCGCTGCGGTAGATGGGGCATCCTGTTCAAATTGGCTCCTTTCAGTTTGACTACCGGTCAACATCACACCGTAGCCAGCACGCCCTAGTTCGACCACGAGATCCCGATAGTGCCCTGGCCTCCAGCGGCGTGCGGAGAGGCCTCCTGGGTGAACCACGATACGCGGGCTCGACACAGCCGTCCAGCGTAATGCCCCCGCCTCTCGCTCCTGATCCGTTAGAACCAGGGTGGGAGGATCAACCTTCGCAGGATACAACTGCAGGCCGCTGAGCATCTCGATATTGTATTCCGATTCATGCTTGGAGAATTCACTGCGGTGCTCGTACACACGTCGATTAGCCAGTAGGCTATACCATCGATACCCGGTGGCCACACGCAGTGGAACTCGAGCCAGCCAGGCAGCCCACATCAAGCGACGAAATGGCTTCAGAAAGATCGCCGCGTCAATTCCCCCAGAAAACGCACGACGTAATTCGCTCAAGGGAGCCGTGAAACCAATCGTTCGAACGTAGTCGACATCGGGATGACATTCCAGGAGAGGGGCGACTGTCGGGCTGGTGAGAAATCCTATGGTGACGCCCGGCAGAAGGCTTCTGAGCTGTGTCGCAACAGGGAGGGAAAGGAGTACATCTCCAATACCATCTGGCCGAACAATCAGCACGTTCATGGAGATGTCCCATGGGCCGCTAACAGCGGTCGGACCGCATCCGTCACGTGAGTCGGCGTGATGCGCATAAGACACTCCATCTCCGGATCATGACGGCACACACGGCTAAAGCATGGACTGCAAGAGACGCGCTCCGTGAGCACACGATGTCCTTCCCCATACGGGCCAGTCCGAGTCGCACTGGTCGGCCCAAACATCGCGACCACTGGTATCCCACATGCTGCAGCGATGTGCATGGGTCCGGAATCATTGGTGATCATGACAGCCGCCTTTGAGAGCAGAGCCGGCAAACACCTCAAAGGGACCTGACCACACAAATCAATACACGGTCGCTTCATCAGAGTACGAAGCCTCTCGACATCCTGCCGGTCATCTGAACTTCCTATGAGGATGATCGGATCAGGATGTGATTGATACAACAAATCCGCAACGGCAGCAAAGAACCTGAGCGGCCAGCGCTTAGTCGGCCAGCGCGCCCCGACATTCATGGCAACCCAGGGCCTGTCGATGGAGAAGTTACTGCGTTCAAATAGCCCTCGAACAACTGCGAGATCTTCATCCAATATTCGAAAGGCAAACTGTGGCCTCTTAGGCACGACTATGCCTAAGGCCGCAGCAACCAGAAGGTATCGGTCAACAGCATGGACATCCAGATTGAGCACCGGCACACGGTGCGTATAGAACCACGGGCTCCCCTCCCGTCCATTGGCAAACCCAATGCGCATCGGGGCCCCGCTCAAATAAGCGAGAGCAGCACTACGCAACAATCCCTGCAGGTCGATCGCGAGGTCAAATCCCTCTGTTTGGAGCGCGCATCCCTGCCTCACCCAACTCCATACGGTGGGATCCACCGGCCACACACGGTCAACGCCTTCGACACGCTCGACAAGGTCGGCCCACTGACGCTTAACCAGCCAGGTGATATGTGATCTCGGCCATTGCGCTTTGATGGCGGAGACCACAGGGAGCGTGTGAACGATATCCCCCAAAGAGCTGGGTTTGATCAGAAGTATACGGCTGCGACCCAAAACTGAAGAGGAGGCACCATCGATTGAAATTACAGATGATACCGAAGAGTCTTGCACGGAGCCTATCCCTTGATGAACAGACCAACGCCCGAAGCACACACTTGCCTATTCCCTCGCTCCCTAAGTTGATTCATGGTCTTACGGAATAGTTCCTCAACGGATGCGAATAGAGCTGATCAAGTATCGCCTTCCCATTGGTTAGGCCTGCAGTTTCTCTTCTCTCTCTCAGTGATCGATAAAGACGTTCCCATGCCCGGAGGTAAGGGAGCGGTGTCAGGTGGCGGCGGAGATCGCTGTGTCCTCGCACAATCTTGGACACCCACTCATAATTCCCCGGAATCTCCGCTTCGTACGGCTGTTCGAGCAATGGCTCGGTGCGTGTGAGGAACATGGTGATATTACCGCCGTCTCGTGAGATCACATGCCAGGCTTCTTGCATCCCGTGTTTCTTGGCCAACCTGCGCAACGACACCACGTTAAAATTGTAGAGATGCGCCTCATGAAATGTGTTCTTCGGAGCCTGACAGGTCGATTCGATATTGGGGACCTCCACGACCAGTATTCCCTCCACCTTCAGCCATGAGCGCAACAAGGCCAAGACACGACCCGGATCTTCCGTGTGCTCGAGCACATGCCATATTGTCACCACATCGAACGATTCAGGTGAGAATGCCGCGTCTTGCACAAATCCAACTTGCACGTTGAGATCATATGCTCGTATTGAATGATCGGCATAGCCTTTATTTGGCTCAACCCCATGGACGGAATGTCCCAACGTTTGCAGCAGGTACGCAAATTCCCCTCCGCCGGTCCCGACATCAAGCACAACCTTCCGGCTCGATAGCAACTGCGCAACCTTCTCGAATCGTGATAAGGCAACCTTGCCTGCGCGCAACACATGTTTCGGCTTCGGGCTATAGGTTTGCTTGTAGGAAAGACGATAGTCTTCCTCATAAAACCGCCTGGCGTCATGCGGTCGAGGATCCGACCATACGAGCCCGCAGACACGGCAAATGACGGTCTGCAACGGCTTCCCACTCCGACTTCGATTCGACAGAATCGCAACCTCTTTCCCGCCGCAAAGGTTACATGGGATCGAACACGAACTGACCAGTTGGCTCATCTCCAGGTCCCTCGAATACTGTCCATGCCCGACTCTCGTACGATCACACCCTCACTACTGCCTGACTCGCTCGTTGTTTCTTTGAGCCGATAATTGACCTGCATCGGACAACACCCAATCGACAGCATCGGTCAGTGAAGATGCGATCCACTCTGGGGGTGCGGTCGACGCTTTCAGTCCTTCAATCTCTTGCGGACGAATCATTCCCGTCGTCACTAAAATACTCCGCACTCCAACTCGCTTTGCGAGTTCGATGTCTCGGACCTGATCGCCAATCAGATAAGCTTGGTTGAGGTTCACTCGTCTTTCGCGCACTGCTTGGTCGATCATTCCCCGATTCGGTTTTCGACAGGCACACCCGTCGTCCGGATGATGGGGACAAAAATAGATAGCCTCGAGCGATGCACCGGCACGATCTAGAATATGACTGAGCTTCGTGTGAATCGCCGCAAGGTCACCGTGCGACAAGAAGCCTCGAGCGATCCCGGATTGATTGGTCACAAGAATCAATTGAGCACCAGCTCGTTTTAACTTCGCAAGGGCCTCTGGAACCCCAGGAAACAACTCTAACAGATCAGGAGACTTGATATAACCGGGATCTGCGTTCAACGTTCCATCTCGATCAAGAAAGATGGTGTAGCCAGCAAGAACCGTTGACTCGATTCCAGGTCGATTGGCTGAGCGCTTCGCTGAACTGGTGGCTGACTCTTGACTCTTCACACTGTCAGCGCTCACCCTGCCTTCCGTGATCCTGCCCACATTCATTTGCTTCAGGGCCGTTTCATATACTCGATCGACCGAAATACGCGTCATACAACGGTGATCGATTGGGCAGTCCCTGAGAAGGCAGGGCGCACAGTCGACAGGCTCTCGCACCACCGACTGTGCCTGCCCGTAGGGGGCCGTCGTGCGCGAGTCTGTCGGTCCAAAGACCCCAACAATTGGGACGCCAAAGGCAGCAGCAATATGCATCGGACCGGTATCATTCGTAATGAGTAGGCGACAACGTTTTACTACGGCCATGAGCTCCCGAATGGTCGTCGCTCCTGATAGGACAATCGATCGACAGTCAAGGCGAGACACAATATTTTTCCCGAGCGACTCTTCCCCTCTCCCTCCAAGGATGGCCACAGCGACACCCACCCCTGCTTCTTTCTCTAGTTGTTGGACCATCCGTTGCGCAACCTCAGCAAATCTCTCGGGCAACCAACGTTTGGCACTGCCATATGTCGACCCAGGGTTGATACCGACCATGAGATGTGCCGAGTCAATTCCGGCTGATGCTAGTCTGTCATCGACTAGACGGTCCTCGTCGGTCGACACATGGAGTGTGGGCAGTGGAGCGTCACCGGACACCCCGAGCGGCTTCAACATGTTCCAATAGTACTCGACTTGATGCACCAGGCTTTCAGGACGGGGAACAGCGACTGGCTGAGTGAGGAAAAGCACCCTTCCGTCGGTGGCATACCCATAACGCCTGGGGATGCCGGCAAGCCACGCAAGGAACGCCGCCTCGAAGGCGTTCTGAAACAGGACAGCCAAATCGAACTGGTGCCGGCGTAACAATCCTGCAAGTGCCCATTTCCCGGCAATCCCGACATGGATACCCTTGTCATCATAGACTAGCACCTGGTCCACTCCCGAGCAGCCGGTGTACAGTTCCGCGATGTTAGGCTTGGCCAGTATCGTCAACTCCCCTAGTGGGAACAGCGACCGAAGCCCACGAAGAGCAGGCTCACACATCACCGCATCACCGATCCAATTCGGCGCCCGTATGAGGATTCTTTGTGGGAGTGTCTTATGCACGAGCCTCCAATGGCCGACCTTTTTCGGACCGCGGCAGACCGAGTAGAGCACGCAGCTGTTCTTCACCATGCACCACTTCTGCCTCAACTCGAAGCATCCACCAGGGATCGCTGGGCGTCAAAAACAGGGCGAGTTTCCCTCCGTCCTTTTCAGTGGTCAGCACGATCTCACTTCCTATGCTCAGCATAGCCTGACGAATGTGCTCGATCTCACTGGGCGTATAGTGGTGATGATCTTCGAATGCAGATTCTCCCATAATCTCGACCCCTATGGACTCCGCGGATCGGCGAAAGGATGGGCTATTCCCGATCCCGCTCACCAACCACGCCTTTCTCTTCAGGCCCCATCCCACCGGCTCTTGCTCCTCTCCACTAATCGAGACGAAGAGCACTGGTTTAAACACAACCTCAATCACAGGTAATGGTGAAGGAATAGCCTCTCGCAATCGGTTCCGAATAGCGTCAACATCCTGAGGGACCTCAGCTCGAGTAATGATGATGGCGTTCGCTCGATCTAGCCCACTCAGCGGTTCCCGGAGTCTTCCAGCAGGAAGCAGCGCATCCAGTCCAGCTGCATCAGTCGCATCCAGCAAGACCAGATCGACATCACGCTGAAGCGCCACGTGCTGAAAACCGTCGTCAAGCACGATGCAATCGAGAGGATATTGTCCCAACACCCAACGACCAAGTGCCACCCGATCAGCACCGACCGCGACGATGGCTCGAGGACAACGCTGGGCAATCAAGAACGGTTCATCCCCCGACTCTGATGGACCAGCCAGGAGTTCCGACCCACTCGACACGAGAAGATGTAGTGCCGTACTCGTGCGTTTGTACCCTCGACTCAAGATCGCGACTCGTCGTCCTTTGGCTAGCAGCCACTGCGCAAGGAGTATGACAACGGGAGTCTTGCCCGTTCCTCCGACCGTAAGGTTGCCCACACTCACGACACGACAGGGCAAACGAGTCATCGAAAACCACCCGTGGCGATAGCACCATAGGCGAAGTCGAGTAACGAGACTGTATAGTCCGGCAACCCATTGAAGTCCACGGCGGACCGGCTGGCCAGGTTGCAACAACGCCATATTCGTTATGGTTTAGCCATCAGTGGCCCAGGCCCGTCCGACGCACATCGATCGGAATAGGATGGAGCCGTCCGGAGACAGGATTCGATGAACTTCACACTCTGAGTGAGCGCACCTTGGTTTTCCAACACAACACGGTTTGCCAGCTGACCAACTCGAATCCGTGTTTCAGGCTGCCCCAGCCACCCCGCTAACAGAGCAACCAAGTCTTCACCTCCTGTTACACGGTACCCTCCTCCTGCCTCCTGCAAAAGTGTTGCGACCTCTGCACAATGATCCGTATAAGGCCCAAACACCACGGGTGTGCCCCACACAGCCGGTTCCAGCAAGTTATGTCCGCCAACCGGAACGAGTGTTCCGCCGACGAAGGCCACGGCAGCTTCGCGGTATGCAAGAGCCAGCTCTCCTCTCGTATCCAGAATAACCACACGCGGACCAGAGTGCTTCTCTCGAAGGTTGCTCTTTCGTTGTACCGCAAAGCCAGCCTCCTGAACCATCGTGACGACCCGGTCAGCTCGCTCGATGTGACGAGGTGCCAACATCAACACCGTGGAAGGATAGGTTTTAGCCACCTGGTGATACGCCGAGACCAAGATCTCCTCTTCCCCGGGATGGGTACTGCCTGCGAGGATGAGCAGCTCATTCTCGTTGAGTCCGAAACTCCTTCGAAGAGACTCATCTGAAGTACCGACCGGTAGAGGTTGATCGAACTTGATGTTACCTGTCACATATGCACGATCCGGATCCGCTCCCAACGCCACAATCCGCTGACGATCCCTTGCGGTCTGCATCAAACACAGAGTCAAGGTTTGCAACACCGACCGATAAAATGAACGAATCAGGAGGAGATCCTGACGGCCAAACGAGCGCGACGACAACCGCCCATTCACCAACACCGCCGGCACACGCTGGTCTCGCAACGCCCACAGGAGATTGGGCCAGAGTTCGGTTTCGACGAAGATGTAGAGTATCGGCTGTACACGCCGAATCATACGAGTCACAGCCCAAAAAAAATCGAGTGGAGCATATCGGTGTTCGGCAATACCTGAGAGGCGCTGGAGGACGGCCTCACGTCCGGTTTCCGTGACAGTTGTCACGATATACCGAAATTCCGGATGGTGCTGATGCAGTGCCTTCACAAGTGGCGAAACCGCCACAACTTCGCCAAGGGACACCGCGTGAATCCAGATAAGCGGCTGAGATGATCTATCAGCTGGGGACGGCGGAATATGCCAACCTATCCGTTGGAAGAACCCGGGTCGACAGCGTGGCTTGGCGAGCAGCACACCCACAACAACCGGGGCCGCAAGGGTGAGAATAACATTATAGAGAAATCGCCACATGATCACGACGTGAACCGTGCGGAGTAAAAGACACCATATCCATCGTAGCTCCAGATCCTTTACGTTTTACACTTTCAAGGCGTCACGGCTTGCTCGGCCGCATCCGTCAATCGATTGAGGGTCGTTTCGAGCGTCACACGTGCCTCTTCCAGTGCCGTCTCGTCGGCTTCGCGAGAGACCCAGATTGGAGGCCCATACAGAAACACGCCTTTCGAAAACGGAAACGGGACCATGTAGCGATCCCAGCTCGCGAAGAGTTTTTTTTTGAGCAGGCAAAAGCCAACGGCACGATTGGAAGTCCCGTCGATTTTGCGAGATGAATCACACCGAGCTTTGCCACGTGCCGCGGCCCTCGAGGACCGTCAGGAGTCACGCCGATATCATGACCGGAGCGTCCCACCTTAATGAGCGTCCGTAATGCCCCAGCTCCGCCGCGGGTACTTGACCCACGGACCGCCTGATGACCGAATCGGGCAATGATCCGTGCGATGATTTCTCCGTCACCATGCTGACTGATCAACACATGTGCACCAGGTCCACGATACCCAAAGAGAATCATCAATTGCTGGGAATGCCAGAAGGCTTGAATAATTTGTCCCCCTTCCCGATATAAGGCATCAACCGCTTCATGTCCGCGCGTTTCACAACGTATCGACCATGCGATGCATCGGATAACCGCGGCACCGAATGGAGGAAGCAGCGAAAACTTTACCCAACGTTCGCAGGACTTGATGAGGTCAGACACTGGTCACATCCTGAAATTGCATGGCGTGCAGCTTGTGGTAGACGCCTCCTTGCCGCAGCAACTCCTCATGCGATCCCGATTCGGCAATGACGCCTCGATCCAAGACAATAATGCGATCGGCGTTCTGGATAGTCGAGAGGCGATGAGCAATCACGAGAGTCGTTCGATTCTTCATCAAGTTCGCCAACGCCAATTGCACGATCCGTTCTGACTCGGTATCCAACGCCGAGGTGGCTTCATCCAGGATCATCACCGGTGGATCACGCAGGATGGCCCTGGCGATCGCCAGACGCTGCCGTTCTCCACCAGACAACTTGACTCCCCGCTCGCCGATCATCGTATCGTACCCCTGGGGCAAGCGAAGAATAAAGTCATGGGCATACGCCAGCTTTGCCGCTTGCTCGATCTCCGATTGGCCTGAGCCGGATCTTCCGAATGCGATGTTGGTCCTGACGGTTTCGTCGAATAAGAACACGTCTTGCGAAACAATCCCGATATGCGAACGCAGCGAGCGAAGCTCGTAGGACGTGATAGGGAGGCCATCCAGGAGAATGCGTCCTGCCGTCGGCTCGTAAAAACGAGGCAGCAAACTCACCAAGCTGGTCTTCCCACTCCCGCTGCTCCCGACCAGCGCAATGATTTCACCCGGTCGGATAACGAGATCGATATCGGCCAGCGCGGGGATCGTGTGATTCTCATACCGCAAGGACACGCCTTGAAATTCGATGGCCTGATTGATCCCTACCAACGACACGGTCCCGCTATTCTGAGCATACTCGGTCTTGAGGTCCAACACGTCGAAGACCCGTTCGGCAGCCGCTAGCGCTTGCTGGACCAAGTTATTCGATCCCGAGAGCTTCCGGATCGGGGTATAGGCCATGAACAATGCCGCCATAAATGAAAAAAAGGCACCGGGAGTCATGGTGTCGTGGATGACCAAATAGCCGCCATACCAGATAAT
>JAHBWR010000111.1 GCA_019636875.1 Nitrospira sp. | reverse complement strand
ATCGATGGTTAAAGGTTCAGTGCGCGTCGCCTGCGCCTGCACCACGCTGTGATCAATAACCGGGCTCTCACCAGGCTCTGCCATGGTCGTCATGGGAAGCAAGATCAGAATCGCGATTAATAGAGCGGCCATCAATAGATGCTCCTCATGCCTAATGAATGTACATGACTAATCGCGGCCTGCCACAGGCTGTCCCGAGAGCCCAGCCGCCGTTAATGGATTGCCGTACTTCGCCAAGGATTCCGTCGGCCAGGGCTTCGCCAACACGCCCCTCGCCCACAACATCCCTCCACGCGCCACCGCATAATCGGCCTGCGCCCGATAGAGCTGATAGGCTGATTCCACCACATTGCGCTCACGGAGATTCACGAACAGGACAGTGGTCGCCCCCATATTGAACCGCTTGCGCTCCCCTTCTTCCAGCGTCTTGGCCAACCGTAGGGCTTCCGTCGCTGCCTTCACCCGGTCCCTGGCCCGCACGATCGCCGAGAGCCAGTTGTCCACATCGAGGTTGACTTCCTGTTCAGCATATAACTGTTTCAATGCCAATTGTTGCTGCATCACTTCTGCACCCATGACCTTGCCGCGTGCTCCCCGCTGGAACAGTGGCACCTCAAAGTGAAGATTGACATGGTAACCGACTCCCACAATCCAGTCAGTGGCGGCGTCCGCCGGCCCCCCCTCAATATCCAACTTCGGAAGGAGTTTATTCTTGGCGAGTTTGATGTCGATGTTATTCATCTTGGCTTCGATGTAGAGGTCTTGCACTTCAGGACGGGCTTCTTTCGCTTCCACTTTATAAGCTGCAATCTCCTTTTCGGTCGGAAGCGGAGTTTCACCCTGGAATTCCGGCGCCCATTCCGCCCGCGGCGTTACCGGTTCGTTTCGCTCCCAGAGGAAGAGAGACAGTTTATACTGTTCGTACTCCACCTTCCGTTGCGCGGCGATCGCGGCTGCCCGCCGCTTCTGCACCTCTTGGTTTGCCTCAACCACGTCGAGCGGCGCAACTTTCCCGCCCTTCGCCAACCCTTCGACCTGGACCAGGCGATCCTCAGCCACCGCCAAGGCGCGCTTGACAATTTCAGCCTGTTTGACGGCGACCTGCCAATCCCAGTACTGCACAGCACCGGCGAGATACAGATCCTGTCGTTTCTGCGCCACTTTGATTTCCGCCTGCGGCCCCGCAAGCTCAGCCTGTTGATACTCGGCGTACTCTTCGTTGATCATCAGACCTCGCAGCAGGTGGAACGACCCGCCGACGATGAATTGCTGCCATTGATTGAGCCCCTGCAAGTCAGGGATAGCAGAAAGAATGTTACTACCGCGATCTCCGAAGCCTTGGCGGATCCCACCATGCATCTTGAAACCATAGGGATGCCCGACCTCGATTTTGGTGTCGTTAAATCCCGCCATCAACCTTTGTGGCTGGAGCGGCTGGCACAATGCATCGGGGGATTGGGGACTTGCGCAGGTTAAGCCGGCGACGGGAGCTGTGGTGAGATTCCACGTTTCATACCGTTCGGCCTCTGTAATATTATGGAACGTTGGTTCCCAGACCGAGAGTGCCTTCAGAATCTTCGCTCTGGCCTTCGTTCGCTCAGCCCCGGCTGCCTGAAGTAACGGATGAGTCAGCTCAATGCGGGCCAGCACTTCATCAATGGTCAATGGTTCGGTACGGGTCGCCTGGATCTGCACGGCACGCGAGTCCATCACCGGTTCCGCCAGCGCGGTCATTGGCAGAAGTGTCACAATGGCCAATACCAGAGCGATCATGCAGGATGCTCCTTTCACATTGGGTGGCGGACGGCGCCCACAGTAGCAATCTCCCGCTTATTTTTCAAAATAGATAAAACGGATTGGAGTTATCGGCTAATCCGATGTATAGTGGCTTCCCTAACTCGATGACTAGGGCCATATGGATTGGCTGAACTATCACCATCTGCTGTACTTCTGGTCCGTCGCCAAACATGGGACCATGACCAAAGCGTGCGAGGAGCTTCGCCTCGCGCAACCGACGATCAGCGGACAGATCCGGCTCTTGGAAAACACGTTGGGGGAAAAGTTATTTATCCGTACCGGGCGCCGCCTGGCGTTGACGGAGATGGGCCACCTGGTCTTCAAGTACGCGGAAGATATCTTCGCCACCGGCCAGGAGCTCCTGAACACGGTCAAAAGTCAGGGGAATGGACACCCCACCCGGCTGGTGGTTGGTATCGCAGATGCGGTTCCGAAGCCGCTCGCCACTCAACTTCTCAAGTCAGCCCTGAAGCTGTATCGACCGACCCGCTTGATCTGCCAAGAAGACAAACTGCGCCAACTGCTGACCGATCTGACAGCCCATCGGTCCGACCTGGTGATTGCCGACACCCCAGCCCCGCCTGGGACCAAGGAGCATATGTACAACCACCCCTTGGGTGAATCAGGGGTGACGCTCTTCGCGACTGCGAAGTTGGCCGGACAGTACCGTCGGGACTTTCCCCAATCGCTCCGGAGCGCCCCCATGCTGCTTCCCACCCCCAACGCCATGCTTCGACGTTTGCTGGACCAGTGGATGGTCAACCATGGCCTCCACCCGCTGATTGTCGGCGAGTTTGACGACAGCGCAACCCTGAAGGCGTTCGGCCAGGACGGCTATGGCATCTTCCCCGGAGCCTCGGTGATCGAGCAGGAGATCTGCCGTCAATACCGGGTGCAACCGGTCGGACAGCTGGAGGGACTTAAGCAACATTTCTACGCCATCACGGTAGAACGCCGCGTCAAGCACCAGGCCGTGCTGGCACTCGTTCGCACCGCCAGACGAGAGCTCCTCGGCTAATACCACCTCGCCCCTGCCTCTATCGCCCTGTACCTCCGTCTCTGTTTCGCACCATGTGCAAACAACCTGGTCCTTGGTCTGGAGTCATCCCTTGTTTCTTTGTATAGTGCGGCCCCATGGAATGGCTGAATTACCACCATCTCCTCTATTTCTGGTCGGTGGCAAAGCACGGCACTGTGGCCAAGGCTTGCAAGGAGCTTGATCTCGCTCAACCTACGATCAGCGCACAGATTCGATCTTTGGAGGAGAGTTTGGGAGAAAAGCTGTTCGTCCGAACCGGGCGTCAGCTCATCCTCACGGAAATGGGTCGGATCGCATTCAGGTATGCGGAAGATATCTTCTCCATCGGGCAAGACTTGTTGAATACGATGAAGGGACGGGGGAGCGGCCGTCCGATTCGCCTGACGGTTGGCATTGTCGACGTAGTCCCCAAGCTGTTGGCCGCCCGACTTTTGGAGTCCACCTCGAGACAATCCCCGTCAACACGCCTAATCTGTTGGGAGGATAAGTTGGACCAGCTGCTAGCCGACCTGGCCATTCATGCGCTGGATCTGGTCATCGCCGATACTCCGGCACCGCCGACGATTAAAGTGCAGACCCATAACCATCTCATGGGAGAATCCGGCATCACCTTCTTCGCAACGCCCAAACTGGCGATGCGGTACCGGCGCAACTTTCCTCGATCGTTGAACGGTGCACCCATTTTATTGCCCACCTCGAATGCGATCCTTCGCAGGTTATTAGACGACTGGCTCGCACGCCACCACCTATCCCCCACTATTATTGGAGAGTTCGAAGATAGTGCGACGTTAAAGGCCTTCGGCCAGGAAGGCCATGGACTCTTCCCGGGATCGACGGTGATGGAGAAGGAAATCTGCCACCAGTATCGTGTGCGGATGGTCGGGCGTCTCGATTCCGTCAGGCAAAAATTCTATGCGATCACCGTTGAGCGGCGGCTCAAACATCCCGCAGTGGTGGCCCTCTTAGACGCGGCCCGCCGTGATGTCCTGGCATGATCCGGCCGTACAGCCTTCCGTCACCATCAGGTCGAACCCATTTTAGACGGAACGTTTGTCGAAACCCTGGTGGGCTTAGTATGATGGCCAAGATGCTTAAAGAGGGGCCATGCACGTCCTGAGGTCCACAAGGAAGGCGACTCGTGGGTAGCTTGAAGCTTGACCTGATCAAGAGCAGCAGTTCTCTCGGTCAGGAAGAGTCTGGCTCCTATGAGATCACCGTCGACGAGCTTGCTGCTTCGACTCCCCTGCAGTCTTGGAGGAACGCACAGCTTCCGGAAGGATGGAGATTTTCTTCTCGTCTCCCGATTGTTCTGTTCGCACTCTTCTTGCTCACCATCATTTTCGTCCCGTGGACGCAGACCGTGACTGTGACCGGCCAGATGTCCGCCTACACTCCCCACGAGCGACCGCAGGACGTCGAGGCTCAGATTACCGGTCGCATCAAGACATGGCACGCATTAGAAGGCGCGCAGGTTCAGAAAGGCGAGCTCATTCTCGAATTGGAGGATACCGATCCTAACTTCCTGTCTCCCGACTTACTCTCCTTTCTCGATCAGCGGAAGGAGGCGCTCGAAAAAACTAAGCGTGCGGCATTGGCCAGAGTCGATCAGCTCGACAAGCGGATCGCAGAAATGCGGAATCTGGTGAAGGCGGCCGTCCCCTCGGCGGAGGCCCGAGTCGTTGAGGCAGGCAACAAGGTGCGCCAGGCGCACCAGCAGGTCGAGACAGCCAAGGTCGCCGCCATTACAGCCGCGCTTAATCTCGAGCGGCACACACAACTTCTCAAAAGAGGCTTGGTGTCTCAGCGAGAGTTGGAATTGGCGGTCCAAACAGATACCGCAAGTCAGGCCGATCTCGAGGGGGCACAGGCGAATCTCCAAGCCGCGGAACAGGCCATGAGATCACTGGGTTTCGGACGCGACCAAGTGAGCGCAGAAATGTTGCAGCGCCTGCTTGATGCAGAGGCGACTCGTGATGCATCGGTCGCCGAAGCGGCCAAAGTCGCCGACCAGCTCGCCGACATTTCGCTGCGGCGGTCAAATGCCGAGCAACGACGGCAGGCCGGGAGGATCCTAGCGCCGATCGACGGCACAGTCGTCAAGATGGCGAAAGTCGGGGCTGGTGAAACCGTGCGGCAAGGCGACACGCTGGTGCGTCTTTCCCCCACCAGCACGGACAAGGCGATCGAGATGACCGCAGACGGACTGGACGCTCCGCTCTTGAATGTCGGTCGCAAGGTCAAAATCCTCTTCTATGGCATCCCGGCCATTCCTCTTCCCGCGTGGCCGGAATTGATGGCAGGGACCTATTCCGGCGTGATCAAGGTCATCGATCAAGTGGATGACGGAAGAGGAAACTATCGCTTCTGGGTCGTCCCCGACCTCGACGATCGTCCATGGCCGGAACAATCGCATGTCCGCCAAGGCACGAAAGCGATGGGGTGGGTCATTCTGAACCGGGTCCCACTCTGGTACGAACTCTGGCGTCGATTCAATTTGTTCCCGCCTGACTATGAGGAGCGATCACATACGATCATCGATACGCTTTTGCCGAAAGCTGGACGGGGATCGAAATAATCACCGGCCCCACGTCAGGAAGGCAACAACGGTACCGATGTACCCGAGTCATCAAGAACAATGCGGCGATCGACATACGGCGTTAAGTTCGGATCGTTCGAGACAAACAAGACGGTCCAGGATTCCTCTTTCGAGCAGATTCGTCGAAGGATGGCGTCGCGCACGTCCGGCTGCATGTCGTGAATCATGCCGTCGAAGATAAGAAGTTGCGGCCGCCCCACAATGGCACGGGCGAGTAAAATACGCAGGATATGGGTAGGGGCGGGGGTCTCCCCAAACACACTGATGTCGGAGTCAATCCCTTGCGGAAGGGTGGCGATCTCGTCCTGGAGCTGAGTCAGCCAGAGCGCCCATCGAACATCATCGTAGGAGACGGCGGAGCGTCGCCATACGATATTATCCGCGATCGTCCCATCGATCAGTGACAGTTGCGAATCGATCATGAAGCCGCGGTGCTGATTAATACGGTTCAGATCAAGATGTCGGAGATCGACATCGTTATAGGAAACACACCCGCTGCTCGGTGATTCGAGACCGGCCAACACTCTGGCGAGCGCCATTCTGGCCGCAATGGTCTTCGCATAGAGTGCCACCCTCTCTCCAGGGGCAACCGCTAGGTCAAGATTGGCGAAGACGGGGACACCGCCGCGAAGCACACCCAACCCGGTGCCCGTCACCCGAATGCCATGAGTCTTCGGATCACGAAAAGTCACAACGGACGTCGGCGGCGGATGACGCTCCTCTTTCGGGAGCGCGAAGAAGGCCTCGAGTTCCTCCACCGCCGTGAAGAAAAAATACACGTGCCCGATGCTCTTGACGACTGCATCAAAGTTGAGGAGAAGGCTGCCCACCACGACCTCTACCGCGACCAGTTGCCCGAGGGTCAATTGATCGATGGACAGCAGCCATCCTGCCAGCGCCAGGCTGCCGCTATGTGCCAGGGCTTGTCCTCCGACTGAGGCGAGAAATTGACGCAGGAGCACGGCAAAGCGTGCCCGGCGATACTCGATATACGTGGCCGTCAATTGGTCGGTTTTCTGAATGAGCAACTCTCGGCTATCCGTCGCCTTAACGTGCAGAAGATTACGTGAAATTTCCTGCATCCAGTGCAGCACGTCGTATTTGGCGTGAGACATGGCGAGGGTTGTCCGCAGCCCTCCACGAGACAAAACAATGACAATAAGCATGAATCCCACGAGCAGCACCAAATCAAACAGGATGAAGTAGGGATGATAGAAGACCAAAATAGTCATCCCAACGAAGCCGCCGACGATCACCTGGACGAGATCGACGAGGAGGACCGACAAGGCCCGTTGCATGAATGACGTTTCCATGAAGAAATTCGAGACCTGGGGTTTGAAGCCTTGGAGTCGGATATGAGGCAGCTTCTGAGCCATGGCAAAGGCCGTCCTCACAAAGAGGCGACGCTGCAGTACCTCGACCGCATAATGTTGCAATGCTTTGAACAGCCCCACAAATGCCAGCACGACGACCATGATCATGGCCAATGTCACAATCATGACCGGTTGGATCGCGAAGGAAAACGTATTGACCAATTCCTGCACGGTCAACGGGACGATCAGAGAGAAAAGTCCGATCACGAGCGAATACGACACAACAAGAACCAGAATTCTGCGCTCGGTTCGGAAGAAGCGCCCAAGATGTCGTAAGACTTGAAAGAGGTTGGGCTGAGAGGTGCCGGGTGATTGTCCCATGTATCAGCGTTCCACGATTCTCCGCGTCATGCGAGCGTTCACTTCATGTCAAACGCACGCCCAGCATATCCGGCACCAGCATTTCTTAATTACGGAGACCCTACCACTGTTTCGCTCATTCGTCATGTCACCGCTCATTCACTCGCAGGGGATCGATCGGGGTTTTGGCCCAGGCTCCGACAGCCCACTGGTACAGTGCCAAGGCCTTGTGGTACTCCGCCTTCGCCCGAACAACCTGAATTTCTGAATCCACGGTATTGCGTTCGCGAAGGTTGACGAACAGGACGCTACTGGACCCGACACTGTAGCGGTAACCTTCCCCCTCTTCGACGAGCTTGGCCAGGCGGAATGCCTGCGAGGCTTCTTCCATCCGTTCGCGAGCCCGCTCGATGGCAGATAGGGCATTATCGACGTCGACGACGATTTGGTTTTCCCGGTACTGTTGGGCCATCACGAGCCGTTCCGCCTGGCCTTGCGCTTGAAGGACTTCGCCGCGGCTTCGGCGTTGCAGAAGAGGAACTCTCAGTTCGACGCCGAATCGATAGCCCAACCCGAGCACGAATTTCTCCGGCGAACGCGCCGGTGCTGCCTCCAGGTTTAGGCTCGGAAGCAGGTTGTTCTTGGCCAACGCCAGGTCGATGTTGTTGATCTTCGCCTCTACTTCAAGCTCCTTGACCTCCGGTCGTTCTGAGCGTGCCGTTCGCTTATGGGTCAAGACGTCGTCCTCGGTCGGCATCTGCCTCTCCACAGGAAAGTCCGGGACACGGTCGATCGGTGGGGCCGACGGGGAACCATCTGCCCACAGGAACATGGAGAGTTTGAACGCTTCCTGCTCGAGCCCTCGTCGGGCAGCGATCGCAATGTCGCGGCGTCGGTGCACTTCCTGGCCGGCTTCTGTCACGTCAATGGCGGCGACTGACCCTGCGTTCGCGAGTTCTTGCACCAGCGTATAGCGGTCTTCCGCCACAACAACGGCTCGCTTTTGGACATCGAGCAACTTGGCAGCCGCAACCCAATCCCAGTATTGATGAGCCGCTGCCAAGAAGAGATCTTGTCTGGTTTTGGCAATCCTGATGTCTGCGCGAGGAGAGGCCAATTCGGACCGCTGTTGCTCAGCGCGTTCTGGATTGATCATCAGGCCCCTGAGTAAGGGCAAGAAGCCGCCCAGGATGACCTGCTGATTACCGTTACCGAACGACAAGTCAGGAATTCTGGCATCACCAATCGCTTGACGAAATCCCGCGCTGCCTCGAAATCCCAATGGGTGAAGTGCTTCAACCAACGTGTCATTAAACCCTACGGTTTGAGTTCCCTTACCCGGATCCGCGCTTGAAATAAAGCGTTCAAGCTCTGTGTCGTTGACCAGAGTAGGCTCAAAGGCACCCAGTGCCTGCAGCATCTTCCCTTTGGCGATCGTTTTTTCCGCTCCGGCTCCCCTCAGGAGTGGGTGGCTTCGATCAATCCATGCGTGCACCTCATCAAGGCCGAACGGAATGGGCGGGAGCGATGTCGTCCCCGATATATCTGCACCCTGACCAGCGTAGCCGGCCACCGGAAACAGCAGCCAGCTGAGAACGAACGCCAGGACTCTCATTGAGCGACTCCTTTCTGTTTACGGACGTCCGGTTTGATTTGGAGTTTTAAGAAGCCATGTCCCATAACGGTTTGAACGGGCGGGTTAGGATCGAAGAGCATAGATGCCGGCGACGAATGTATGACTAGATGGTAGCTCGTAATCCTACCATTGTTCTTCTGTTCTTACCCAAGCTCGTTGAATGGGTCCAATGCGACGACCTTGTAGCATTCAGCCAAGGTTGCCCGAGCCCATCATTCAACTCGGCTCTGGTCATCACCGTGAGGACCGCTTCCCGAAACGCTTTGCTTGGTATGGTACCTGTATTGGCACAAACTCCGCCGACGAAACGGCCTCGCTCGATAACGGCGGCCCGTTTTCCTAATTTGGCAGTCTGGACTGCAGCGCGCTGCACGGCTGGGCCGCTCCCGATGCAAATAAGGTCGTAATCGAGGTCTGACCAGGTGTTCCTCATCCGTCTTGTCACGTCACGGAGCTCTTATGAAAACATCATGGGTGTTTAAAGGCATATCCACACATGATCGCTCCACCGTCCGCCATTTGAGAAGTCCTGTACGCAACAGGATGGGACGACTCGTTACTAGAGAGATGGTGGGGATCCGTATGGGTCAGACCCACACAATTCCATGACGATTGCTGCTCGCGCTGCGACAACTCCTCACTCCTCAGGACTGGTCCCATGAATTCATCGAGTCTAGCAAGCATGAGAGAACATGTCCCTTGTGCCTCTTGAAGGACTACGTGCTTATGCGCCCTTGAGACCTCAGGGAGTGCAGATCCGACGACGATAACAAAGCTCAGAATGGCCACAACCTTGCTCAGGATCATGCCTCCTCTCCCGTCCTACAGCAGGAAGTCTTCGCTCGGTTGGTCTTTCCCCAATGGCTTCCAACGATCCCCATCACATGGGACACTGCGGCGGCAGAAGCATTCAGGATGAGGTAAGCCGCCGCCGTTCCTTTCAGTGGTGCTCTTTTTGCTGGATCTCCCGTTCGGCCTGGATCCAATCATCGATCTCGTGTCCACTCACTCCGCCCCGCTCTAGATAAAGCTCGTACGCGCGCTTGGCAATTCTGCTTTGGACAGACGATTCCAGAGTCTCTGGTGAGACTCCATTCTCTTTTTTTCGATCACCCTTGTGGCGCTCCATTTTCATCCTCCCTTGGGTGAAGGGTATCGTTCTAATACCACCAGGAGGAGGGACAGTTTCCCTCCCTCCTCCTGGCTGTCCGTTTAATTCCCGAGTCTTCCAGCATATGGATGCACATACTCCACGATGATTTTTCCATCCTCAGTGACGACCGGCTTGTTTCCAGCGGTGGTCTTGAGAGGGATGAGCAGGTACCCATTGCCGTTCGAATCGATCACCTCCAAATGCGACACTTCCTCATCCAATTCCTTCACGTTCAGATTCTTCTGCGTAACAGGTTTGGCTTTTAGTTCCATGCCGGCACTGCTCTTGGATGGCTGATCGGCTGCAAACCCACTCGGCACGATGAGCGATACTGCTGCCACGATCACGAACAGGACTCCTACTTTCGATAGACCTTTAACGTTCATGACGCCCTCCTTATGGTGACATGAGCAATACATCCCCATACTCATGATGTACTGGATCTACCGTTCCATAGACAAATAGATAATGTATTAGTTAACCATCTAAAAAGTAGATCGACGATTTCCCAACACTCATGACCATGTTCAGTGGGGGGACAAGCCTGAATCAGGCTTGCAATATGACGTTCCAGTAGCAGTCG
>JAHBWR010000110.1 GCA_019636875.1 Nitrospira sp. | reverse complement strand
GGTTCACAGTAATATATCGATCGCGATTCCGTCAAGATCGACGCGGGTTTGGCTCAAGGAGCCCCATTCGCTCGCTCGATCCCCTTTCTGAGGCGAAAGAGCGTCCGTTCGCGCCCCAGGACTTCCATTACCTCAAAGAGCCCTGGACTTGCCGTTCGCCCGCTTAAGGCCACACGGACGGGCTGAGCGAGCGCACCCATCTTGATGCCCTCTTCCTCGACAAGCTTCTTGAAACTCTCTTCCCACGCCTGTTTCGAAAAGTGGGGAAATGCTTCAAATCGGGTGAGCAGCTTCTGGAGTAACGGGGCCGTCGTGGGTGTGAGAAATTTCTTGGCTGCTTCCACCTCGTATGTCGCCTCTTGCCCAAAATACGGCTTCACCCACTCCACCATGTCGACCAACGTCTTCGTCCGTTCCTTCACCAGCACAACGACCTGTGCCAACCACTCTTTCGAGACGGTCCTGACCTGTTCCTGTAATCCCGCCGCGTTCAGCAACGGCACCAACGCTTCGGCAACCTCGGACGGTGAGCTGGATTTGATGTATTCCGCATTGATCCAGAGTAGCTTGTCGGGGTTGAAGACCGCTGCCGAAGATTGCACATGCTTCCAGGAAAACTTTTCGATGAGTTCACGCCGGGTAAAGAGTTCTTGATCCCCGTGCGACCAGCCCAGCCGGACCAGATAATTGACCATGGCATCGGGGAGATACCCCATGTCCTTGTAGGCCATGATCGAGGTCGCACCATGCCGCTTGGAAAGCCGGGCCTTATCCGAGCCGAGAATCATCGGCAAATGGCCGAACTGCGGGACGGGAAAACCCAAGGCTTCGAAAATCGGAATTTGCCGAGGCGTGTTGGTCAAATGGTCGTCTCCCCGCACGACGTGCGTGATACCCATCAACGCATCATCGACCACGACGGAAAAGTTGTACGTCGGATATCCATTGGATCGGAGAATGATGAGATCGTCGGCGGCGCTGGTATCAAAAGTAATCTTACCCTTGATGAGATCGTCAACCACGATCTGCCCCTCTTGCGGAGCCTTGAATCGCAGTGCGGCCTCTTCCGTAGGGCTCGCGATTCCCAAGTTCCTGCAGCGACCGTCATAGCGAGGCGAGAGCCCTTTGGCTTCCGCTTCCTTTCGCCGTGCCTCCAACTCTTCGGCCTTACACACGCACCAGTACGCATGCCCGGTCTCAAGCAACTTCATGGCATGATGGCGATACAGATCCATCCGTTCGGTCTGGCGAAATGGCCCTTCGTCCCAATCAAGCCCGACCCATTTCATCCCCTCAATGATGGCTTGGATGGATTCATCGGTTGAACGACTCTGGTCGGTATCCTCGATCCGAAGGACAAATATCCCTCCTTGCTGACGGGCAAAGAGCCAGTTGAAAAGCGCGGTACGGACTCCACCGATGTGGAGAAATCCCGTCGGACTGGGTGCGAATCGGACACGAACTTGACTCATATGCGCTTGATTCCTTCCCTATAGCTGATCGCCATCTATACCACGCTGCAAAATTCCTTGTACATCGCATCCATGCTTCCATCTCCTGACGGCTTCTGCTAAGAGGGTGAAGGGAGGTCGTCATGGCGGAACCTACTCAACGTGCCTCGGTGCTATCGATTACTGATCTCACACCTCACGTTCGCCAACTCGTTGTCAAACCCCAGACAAGCAAGATTTCGTTTCAACCGGGGCAATGGGTTTCCCTCAAGCTTCCTGTTGGGCCGAAGCCGCCGCTCAATCGCGCATATTCCATGGCCACCCCAGCTTCACCGACTGGAGAGCTGACGTTGGTCTTTGATCGTGTTTCCGGTGGGCTTGGGTCGAACTATCTCTACCAATTGAATTCGGGGGCTGAAATTTCACTCTCAGGGCCGTATGGAAATTTCATACTGCCTCACACTCTCGATCGTGAACTCATATTGATTGGTCGCTATACAGGCCTCGTGCCGCTGCACTGCATCCTCAAACAGATGTTTCTTTCCGCCCTTCACATTCCAATTCTCCTGATCGCGGTGGCCCCGAACGAAGAGGAGACCCTGTTTCATCAGGAATGGCTCAGCATGGCAGCGCAACACCCCTTGTTTCGCTACCTACCTTTGGTCGCTCCGTGCGGAGAGGTGGAAGCCGTGGAAAAGACGACAAGGATGTTGACATCGTTGATCGGAGAACAGGCGAAGGTCATACCCTTGCTATGCGGAACGAAGGCTTTTGTTCGGCCCCTCAGGGCCTATTTTGTGGAACAAGGCTACGAGCGAAAAGAAGTGAAGGTCGAGACCTACGACTGAATGGTTATCGGGAAGCTACCATCATCGGAGTTCCCTTTCTGCATTCCCATAACGGCTGACAAGCAAGGTAACGACGAACGCGACGGCTCAGTGCCCCTCCCTCACAAGGTTCTTGTTCACGGCTGGGATCTCAACAACGATATCCTTCGTTCCATTCGGCACACATTGGCATCCTAACCGCGACTGAAGCGTCGTCATGGGCGCCTCATCCAGCTGATCATACTCATCGTCCGTGCCCTCATTGCAGGTTTCCAGCCCCTGCTTCACCACAACGTGGCACGTCGAACAGGCGCAGACCCCACCGCACACATGTTCGAGATCTACCCCATGCCCCATCGCAATATCTAGAATGCTTCCGGGAAGTCCTGTTTCTCCGTAGGGAAGCTTGTCGGGGTCGACAGTCACAGTAGTCGATTCTCCACTCGGTTGAACGAACGTGAGGCTATACGAGACCTTTGGGAGCTCATAGTCGGTCTTCTCAATATAGGGGTTGGTCCCACCCATGTTTCCAATTCCTTTCTAATCCGGCGTTTGACTCACATCTTGTGTTGACATCACAGAAATTCACATGCTAGTCTTTATCCGACCATATTGATCGGAGATCATTATAGTCTCCGATCGTAACGATCGGCAATAAGAATGTTGAAGATTTCCAAAAAATCCGACTACGCGCTCATGGCCTTGCAGCATATCGCCTCGGTCCAGTTCGGCGATATCACGCCCGGCCGTGTAGTGAACACAAAAGAGATCGCGGAGGAATACAACATCCCGTTGGAGTTGTTGGCCAAGGTTCTTCAGGCCCTCTCAAAAAGCGGTCTCATCGAAAGCCACAACGGTCCAAAGGGAGGCTATCTCCTCGCGCGGAGCGCCAGGCAAATCACCATCGCGCAAATCCTCGAGAGCATCGAAGGTCCACTTGCCCTCACAGACTGCTCGCACGAAAAGGAGGGTGAATTCTGTATGCAGCGCGAACACTGCAACATCCGTACGCCGCTACTGAAAGTGCAAGACAGTATCTATCAACTACTGAACAACATGACCTTGGGAGACATGCTGGGTGGCACACCCCTGATTACGATTCAATCTCCCTCGACACAAGGAGTCGAACCATGAAGCTTCCCATTTTCCTCGACAACCATTCCACGACCCCAATGGATCCACGAGTCCTCGAAGCCATGTTGCCCTATTTCGTCGAGAAATTCGGGAACGCCGCCAGTCGCAACCACGCCTTCGGCTGGGCAGCCGAAGAAGCGGTTGACCAAGCCCGAAAACAGATTGCGAAGCTCATCAAGGCCGACTCAAAAGAAATCGTCTTCACCAGTGGCGCAACGGAATCGGACAACCTGGCGCTGAAGGGCGTCGTGGAGATGTACAAGGAGAAAGGCACTCATATCATCACTTCGTCCACGGAACATCGAGCCGTACTCGATACGGCCAAATCTCTTGAAGCCAAGGGGCTCGCGACCGTGACGTACCTACCGGTCGATAAAGACGGCATGGTCAACCCACAGGATGTGGAGAAGGCCATCACCGACAAGACGATCTTGATCTCCGTCATGCTGGCCAACAACGAAATCGGCACGATCAATCCCATCGCGGAAATCGGAAAGATTGCGAAAGCAAAAGGCGTCCTCTTCCATTGCGATGCAACACAAGGCGTCGGGAAAATTCCCGTTGATGTCCAGGCCATGGGCATCGATCTCATGTCGTTTTCCGCCCACAAAATCTACGGCCCCAAGGGAGTCGGTGCGCTCTACGTCAGAAAGAGGAACCCGCGGGTTCGGATCGTGGCCCAGATGGACGGCGGAGGGCATGAACGGGGCATGCGTTCCGGTACGTTGCCGGTCCCATTGATCGTCGGATTCGGAAAAGCCTGTGAACTCTGCGCGCAGGAGATGACCGCGGAAACGGCGCGGTTGACCAAGATGCGCGACCGGCTCCAGACCGACATTATGGCCGCTCTGGAAGAAAGCTATCTCAACGGCCACCCGACGAACCGTTTGCCGGGAAATCTTAATATCTCGTTTGCCTATGTTGAAGGTGAGTCATTGCTTATGGGAATGAAAGACATCGCGCTCTCGTCCGGTTCGGCCTGTACGTCGGCCACCCTGGAGCCGTCGTACGTCTTGCGTGCACTCGGCGTCGGAACTGAGCTCGCTCACTCATCGATCCGGTTCGGCTTGGGTCGGTTCAACACCGACGAAGAGATTGACTACACGATTAAGAAGGTTATTGAAATCGTCACCAAGTTGCGGGAAATGTCCCCGCTCTATGAAATGGCAAAAGAAGGTGTGGATTTGAAATCCGTGCAGTGGGCAGCACACTAACTCGAGAGACTATCGTACATTTCGGAGGACACCATGGCATATAGCGATAAAGTCGTCGATCATTTCAACAACCCCCGCAATATGGGGAGCTTTAAGAAAGATGAGGAAGGCGTCGGGACCGGGATGGTGGGAGCCCCGGAATGCGGCGACGTCATGAAGCTCCAAATCAAGGTACAGAACGATACGATCGTCGATGCCAAGTTCAAGACATTCGGGTGTGGATCAGCGATCGCCAGCTCGAGCTTGGCCACCGAATGGCTCAAAGGCAAGACGATCGAGGAAGCGCAGAAGATCAAGAACACGGACATCGTTCAGGAATTGAATCTTCCGCCGGTAAAAATTCACTGTTCCGTTCTCGCGGAAGACGCCATCAAAGCGGCGCTGGCCGATTATCAGAAGAAGTCTGATACCGAGCCGGTCGACACCAAGTAACGGGTAGGAAAGGAGCTGGATATGGAGACCACGAACACAGAAACTCAGACTCCGATCATCTCTTTGACCGATGCGGCGTTGAAAGAAGTCAAGCGGCTGATCAATGTGCAAGGGATCGAAGAAGGTGGGCTTCGCCTCGGGGTAAAGGGGGGAGGTTGTTCCGGCTTGAGCTACACGATCAACTTTGATGACAAGATCGGGCAGTATGATCAAGTCTTCGAGATCGACGGCGTGAAGGTGATCGTCGATGCCAAGAGCGCGATCTACCTCCAAGGCACCCAATTGGATTATCAAAAAGACCTGATGGGTGGAAACTTCAAGTTCGTCAACCCGAACGCCAACAAGACCTGCGGCTGCGGAGAATCGTTCTCCGCCTAATTGGCAATATATAGGAGAACCCGACCAAGCATGGCGTGTGTCATGCCGGTTATCTATTTATGGCTCACGATCAACCATCGACCCGTCCCGAAACTCGCCACCAGTTGCAGATGGCGAGGAGTATGTGCTGGCATTGTCAATCCGAGATGTCGGGAGAATACTTTTGCGAGCGATGCGTGAAAGTCCAGCCGGTCTCGAAGGACACCGACTATTTCACCTGCCTCGGGTTTCCGCGTCGGCTCACGTTAGACCCTAAAAAGCTGGAAGCCAAATTCTACGAACTGAGCCGCGCCTTTCATCCGGATTTTTATCAAGCCAAGAGTCCGAAGGAGCAAACGATCAGCCTCAGCAACGCCGCCGTACTCAATACGGCGTACCGGACGCTGCGTGACCCTATCCAACGAGCGGAATACCTCTTGGCGCTTGAGTCCGGTTCGGTCAAGGACATCCGCACCTCTCCTCCTGCCGATCTCTTTGAGGAAATCCTGGAGTTACAAGATACCTTGGAACAGTACCGGGCCTCGGATCGCGAGTCAGACGAAGGCCAACAACTCCGCAAGACCCTTCAGACGGAGAAGCAGACGCTTGACCGGCGTCGAGAAGAGATGGAGTCCCAACTTCGGCAGCTCTTCACGGGCTGGGATCAGTTACAAGATAGAGGAGAGGCCACGAGCCAAGCCAGGGCGGAGCGGGATCGCATCTTGAAACAGATGCGCGAATTACTGTCACACCGGACCTATATTAACAATATCGTCAACGATCTGGCGGCAACGATCGCCTCATGACACCTTTTTCAGCATTTTTGACATGGCACGCATAGTCGGCATCGACCTCGGTACAACCAACTCGCTGATTGCCTACATGAAGGATGGCCAGCCCCACGTCGTTCCCGACCGCCACGGTCGGGCAATGGTACCTTCCGTCGTCGCCTTGACGGACAATGGGTTGATCGTCGGAGACCCCGCCAAGGAGCACTTAACGCGAAATCCTCAACGTACCGTCTACTCCGTGAAGCGATTCATGGGAAAGGGCCTGGCGGACGTCGAAGGCGAACTGGCCTATTTCCCGTACACCCTCACCGAAACAGGAGGGGTGATCCGAATCCGGCTCGGTGAAAAAAACTATTCGCCGCCGCAGATCTCCGCCATGATCCTCAAGGAATTGAAACTGCGTGCGGAAGCGCATCTGGGCGAAAGCATTACAAAAGCCGTCATCACGGTTCCGGCCTACTTCAACGACAGCCAACGACAGGCTACAAAAGATGCGGGATTGATCGCAGGGCTGGAGGTCCTGCGGATCATCAATGAACCGACCGCGGCCTCGCTCGCCTATGGGCTGCAGAAGAAGACACAGGGCACGATCGCCGTCTATGACTTCGGCGGCGGCACGTTCGATATCTCGATCCTGAAACTGAAGGACGGTATCTTTGAAGTACTGGCGACCAACGGCGACACCCATTTAGGTGGAGACGATCTGGACCGGGTGCTTGTCGATCTGTTCGTAGGGGAAATTCGCGATCGCCATGGAATTGACCTCTCCAGTTACCCCGATCACATGCAGGCAGTCCGATTAGAAGCCGAGCGCGCCAAGATCCGGCTGTCCGACGAGCAGAAAACGGAGGTCTCCCTCGACTTACCCGAAGACAAAGGTTCCTTCACGAGAGAGCTGACGCGAGATCAACTTGAATCGTTGGCCATGCGCGTCATCGAGCGCACATTGGCGCCCTGTCGAATGGCACTGAAAGATGCCGGCCTCACCCCACAGGACATCGACGAAGTCGTCTTAGTGGGCGGGTCGACTCGCATGCCGCTGGTTCGGCAGCGCGTGGAAGCCCTGTTTGGGAAGGCGCCGCATTGCCACTTGAACCCCGATGAAGTGGTGGCACTCGGAGCCGCCGTGCAAGCCGACATCCTGAGTGGTGGAACCACCGACATGTTGCTCTTGGATGTGACTCCCTTGTCGCTCGGTATTGAAACGATGGGCGGAGTGATGAGCAGCCTGATTCGTCGAAACACGACCATTCCGGCCAGCGCCAAAGAAATGTTCACGACCTATGTCGACGGCCAGACCGGAGTCGACATTCACATTCTGCAGGGCGAACGAGAACTCGTGAAAGATAATCGGAGCCTGGCGCGCTTTCGCCTCAAAGTACCGCCGCTTCCGGCAGGAGTGCCTCGTATCGAGGTCACCTTCTTGATCGACGCCAATGGGATTTTGAACGTGACGGCCAAAGACATGCGAACCGGGGAAAGCCAGTCGATCGAAGTCAGGCCGTCCTATGGATTATCGGACACAGAAGTGGAGCGGATGATCGAAGACTCATTCAAATTCGCGGCAGAGGACATCAGCGCTCGGAAGTTGATCGAAGCTCGATTGGACGCCGAGGCTTTGATCAAGACAACCGAGAAATCTCTCGCCGAGGCCGGACATTTGATACCGACAGAGGAGGCCGATGGGATTCGTCGCGCACTCGATCAACTGTCTGCCGCGAACAGCGGCAACGACTTCCGCACGATCCGCGCAACCATGGCGGAGCTTGAACAGGCCGCGAAGCACTTGAACGTCGTCATGCTGGACCATTCACTTAAAAAAGGCTTGCAAGGAAAGAAAGTCTCGGACGTGTAGCGGGATTGCGAAGGCGTTGCCGACCACACCACAGGCATCGCAAACCGGTACACCAAAATAATGATGGGGACGTCATGGAACTGAAATGGCAAGACGCGGAAGACATCGCGATACGATTGGTCGAGGAACACCCTGAGACGGATCCGCTGACCGTGCGCTTCACGGACATGCATGCCTGGATCGTAGCACTGCCTGACTTTAAGGATGACCCGAAGAAGTCGAACGAGAAGATCTTAGAAACGATTCAAATGGCGTGGCATGAAGAGTATCAAGATTCGAAGGCATAGCCTGGCCTATTCCACATCCTCCTCCACTGTCGGTTGCCTTTCGGGAATCTGATCCATCTTATAGAAATCCGTCGGATCCAGTCGACGCTGGACGGCTTGAGTCGGCTCACTGCCTTTCGAAAACAGCTCCACCGTTCCTTGTTGGCTTTCCCCTTCCTGTTCTGATTCCAGGAGACCCGTCGAGGAATCAACCTTGACGAAGGTCACACCATCCGGAATTTCGAACGGGACGACGGGTAACTGTTTGAGCGCTTCTTTCTCAAACGCCATCCAGATCGGCAAGGCCGATTTAGCGCCGGATTCACCCGGCCCAAGAGAGCGACGGTCATCAAACCCGACATACACGCCAGTCACCAAGTTCGGAGTTCCACCGATAAACCAGGCATTGATGTAGTCGTTGGTCGTCCCGGTCTTCCCGGCGATTGGGCGCCCCAGAACCTTTGCCGCCTGCCCCGTTCCCTTCTGCACGACATCTTCCATCATGTTGGTGATGAGATACGCGGTTTCTTTCGTAATCACCTCCTGCGGTTCTGGCTCGACCGCCTCCAGCGTCTTCCCGGTGCTATCTTGCACAGATTTGATAGCGAAGGGTTCCGCCCGAATTCCCTGATTCAAGAACACGCCGTACACCGAAGTCAATTCCATCAAACCGATCGAGGAGGAGCCGAGTCCCAGAGATAGATCGGCCGGGAGTGGGCTGGTGACCCCCACAGTTCGTGAGAATTCGATCACGTTCTTCACCCCCACCTTGTCCAACAATCGAACCGTCGCCAGATTGTGCGACTGCGCCAGCGCATCGCGGAGACTCACCATGCCGTGGAATCGCCGTCCATAGTTCTCAGGTTTCCAGATCTTGTCTTCCTCTTCTTGCTCATACACGACCGGCGCATCGAGAATCTGCGTGGCGGGACTGAGCCCCTGGCTCATCGCGGTCGCATAGATCAGAGGCTTAAACGCAGATCCCGGCTGTCGATGGGCTTGAACGGCACGATTGTACTCGCTACGCGAAAAATCATACCCGCCGACCATCGCACGGATCGCCCCGACCTTTGGATCGATCGCAATCAAGCCTCCTTCAACAACCGGCGTCTGCTCCAGGGTGAGCTGGATGCCTTCCTTCGTGATCTTCTTGATCCCCACTTCGATCACGTCCCCGGGATTCAGAATCTGTTTCACGTTCTGGTTGACGGCGAAGTCCACGGCGGGATCGGGGCCTTTGAGCATCCGCTTCGCCCATCCCATGTCATCGAACGCCAGCCGGGCCGCGAAGGCCCCGACTTGAACCACATAGTAATCTTTGGCGACCTTGAGGACGACCCCTTCCCCCACGCTCCCAGGCTTCAATGACTGCTCCGCCCACGCCAACTCCGACGGTTGAAACGTCGCCAAGTCGACGGTGCGGCGAGGCCCTCTCCATCCTTCGCGCTTATCGAGGTCACGGACTCCGTTCAAAAACGCCGTCTCCGCCGCCTTCTGCATCTCGACATTCAGCGTCGTATGAATCTGGAGCCCGCCCTTGTACACCATCGACTCCCCATATTTCGCCACGAGTAACTGACGCACATATTCGACGAAGTACGGAGCAAGATGTTCACTGCCGGGCCGATGGAAATTCAGCTTTTCCTGGGCAGCCGCTTCCCGTTCCGCCGACGTAATGAACCCAACCTCCTCCATTCGGCCCAGCACATGTTCTTGTCGCTTCTTGGCCAGCTCATACGCCGTGAAGGGTGAAAATCGGCTGGGAGATTTCGGCAGCCCTCCCAGGAAGGCGGATTCAGCAAGCGTCAACTTGCTGACGTCCTTGCCGAAATAGGAATGTGCCGCCGAGCCGACGCCATAGGCCCCTTGACCAAAGTAGATCTGGTTCAAGTAGGTTTCGAGAATCTTCTCCTTCCCCGATACCGATTCCATCTGGTAGGCCAAGATCAGCTCGCGAATTTTTCGCTCATAGGAGCGCTCCGACGAGAGAAAGAGTGACCGCGCCAATTGCTGCGTGATCGTGCTCGCCCCTTCGACCTTTCGTCCGCCGTGCCGGATATTCGTCCAGGCCGCCCGCAACATTCCGATATAGTCCAACCCGGGGTGTTCAAAAAAACGCGCGTCTTCCGTCGCGATCACCGCCTGCGTCAGCGTCTTCGGTATTTCAGCCAGCGGCGTCAGGATGCGACGTTCGATGAAGAACTGGCCGATCGACTGGCCGTCGTCCGAGTACACATTGGTGACCAAGCTGGGTTGGTAGTTTTCGAGCAAGTCGAGTGACGGAAGATCCTGCGAAAAATGCCACACCACGCCCACGGCCGTCGTGGCACCGATAATGCTGACCGCCACCAGCCCGATCAGCACGACTTGCCAGCGGCGCAGGCGGCGACCTGACCGCCGTTCAATCATCTCGATAAATCGATCGTCTCTCGGCATGGTGTATATGGAATCCTGTAGATGTGAATCGGGTGTAACGCAAGACCATACAATGCGGTTGGTGAAAACTCAAGCAAGACACTGATCGTCTACATGACCAACCTTTTCCGCAAACAAAGTCTCGTGCTGCACAGTAGAACCACTCTCTTCTCACCACTTCCAGCAC